>JBKJLD010000074.1:0-9318 GCA_046597165.1 Nocardioides sp. | reverse complement strand
GGCCTGCGCGCCTACCTCGACGGGATCTTCGACGACAAGGTTTTCGTCGTCTCCTTCTTCAGCAACGTGGTGATCGCCGCCGCCATCGTCTACCTCGGGGACAAGCTGGGCGTCGGTGGCCAGCTCTCGACCGGCGTCATCGTCGTGCTCGGCATCCGCATCTTCTCCAACGTGGCCGCCATCCGCAGGCACCTCTTCCATGCCTGACGAGCAGCCGCCGCCCACCGGTCGTCAGCGCTTGCGCTCGGCGATGTCCCGGCCCACGCGCGGTCAGGGGGTCGTCGCGGTGCTGCTGGCCGTGGTGGGCTTCGCGGGGATCACCCAGGTGCGGTCGAACGAGGTGGACGACACCTACGCGAGCTACCGCGAGCAGGACCTGATCGACGTCCTCAACGGTCTGGCGGGCACCACCCAGCGGGCCGAGGCCGAGATCGCGCGGCTCGAGGCCACCAGGCGTGACCTCCAGTCCAGCACCGACGCCCGGCAGGCGGCGCTGGCCCAGGCCCAGACCCGCTCCGACACCCTCAGCATCCTGGCCGGGCTGGTGCCCGTGACCGGCCCCGGGATCCGCGTCACGGTCAAGGAGGTCGGCGGTCCGGTGAACGTCGACACCCTCCTCGACACGATCGAGGAGCTGCGGGCCGCCGACGCCGAGGCGATCCAGATCAACGGTCAGGTCCGCGTGATCGCGCAGACGTCACTCGAGGACGGCATCGGAGGCATCTACGTCGACAGCCAGCTGCTGTCCGCGCCGTACGTCATCGACGTGATCGGCGAGCCACACACCCTGAGCGGCGCGATCACCTTCCGCGACGGTCCGCGCTCGCAGTTCGAGGAAGATGGACAGACGGTCCAGATCGACGAGCTGAAGTCTCTCGACATCGAGAGTGTGCGAACCCCACAGCAACCTCAGTACGCGCAGCCCGATGCCGGGCAGTAGCCTGCCCACGTCAGGTGCACCTGCACTCGAACGCCGACAGGAGTTTCCTTGTACCCCGACGACCTGAAGTACACCAGCGAGCACGAGTGGCTGCGCACGCCCGGGGAGCACGAGGGGTCGGTCCGGATCGGGATCACCCACTTCGCCCAGGATGCGCTGGGTGACATTGTCTACGTCTCCCTGCCCGAGGTCGGCGACACCGTGCAGGCCGGGAGCACCTGCGGCGAGCTGGAGTCCACCAAGTCCGTGAGCGACGTCTACGCCCCCGTCACCGGAGAGGTCGTGGGACGCAACGAGAGCCTGGACGCCACCCCCGAGCTGGTCAACACCGACCCCTACGGCGGCGGCTGGCTCTTCGAGGTCGTGCCCTCGGACCCCACCCAGCTCGATGGCCTGCTCGACGCAGCGACGTACGCCGGCTCCCTGGAGGGCTGAGCGCCACCGGTCCTGCGACGCTCCTTGGGGCGAGTGGCCTTGAACACTCCGGTGGGACTGATAGGTTTTCACCAACCGTCAACCTCAACCCTGTCTTGAGGGTTTCACCCCCGGGGGTCCCTGGCCGACGGTGACCAACTGATCCGGAGGATGACCGATGCCGTACTGCACAGCGTGTGGCAAGCAGAACCCCGACGATGCCCGTTTCTGCGCGCAGTGCGGCACCCGTCTGGGGGCATCGAACGACTCCGCCCCGGCGCCGGACGCGCTCGGCGAGGCGACCGCCACGATCGCCATCGGCGTGGGCGGTGAGAAGACCGAGACGTCGGACCGCCAGCTGAACGCGGTGGACGCCGCCGCGGTGGACGCGCTCCCGACCGGGCACGCGCTCCTGGTCGTGCAGCGCGGGCCTGGCTCCGGCAGCCGGTTCCTGCTCGACTCCGACGTCGTGAACGCCGGACGCCACCCCGACAGCGAGATCTTCCTGGACGACGTCACCGTGTCGCGGCGTCACGCCGAGTTCAACCGCGCCGGCGACACGTTCACCGTCAGCGACGTGGGCAGCCTCAACGGCACCTACGTCAACCGCGACCGCATCGACCGGGTGCTGCTCACGGACGGTGACGAGGTCCAGATCGGCAAGTACCGGCTGGTGTTCTTCTCCGGGCACGAGAGCCGCTGACGATGTCCACCACCGCGGTCTCCGGAGGTCCGGCCCCGGGGCCGTCCCGGTCGCGCATGAACATCGGGGAGGTCCTGGACCGGTTGCGCCCTGACTTTCCGGGGATCACCATCCCCAAGATCCGTTTCCTGGAGGACAAGGGTCTGATCAAGCCCGAGCGCACGCCGGCGGGCTACCGGAAGTTCTCCGTCGACGACGTCGACCGGCTGCGCTACGTGCTGAGGATGCAGCGCGACCACTACCTGCCGCTCAAGGTCATCGGCGAGCACCTCGATGCGATCGACCGAGGGCTGGAACCACCGCCGATCGACGCCGTGGTCCCGACCGTCCCCAAGGTCGCCCTCGCGGCGGACGGGCTGCCCAGCGCCGCCTCGTTCACCCGCCGGGACAACCTGCGACTCTCGAGGCGCGAGCTGGTCAAGATCGCAGAGATCTCCGAGGAGCTCCTCGAGCAGCTGGAGCAGTACGGCCTGATCACCGCCCGCCCCGGGACGGGGCACTTCGACACCGATGCGCTGGTCGTGGCACAGACCGCGCGGGAGCTGGCGGACTTCGGCTTCGAGCCGCGCCACCTGCGGGCCTTCAAGACCTCAGCGGACCGCGAGGTCGGGCTCGTCGAGCAGGTGGTCGCCCCGCACAAGCGCGGCAAGGACGCCGCCGCCAAGGCCAGGGCCGAGGAGACCGTGAGCGAGATCGCCGCCCTCTCGGTGCGGCTGCACGCCACCCTGGTCAAGATCGGCCTGCGCACCTCCTGACCCGTCAGGTCCCGGTAGTAGGGTGACGACGTGCGCGAAGTCGATGTCATGGGAGTCCGGGTCGAGATGCCCTCGAACCAGCCGATCGTGCTGCTGCGCGAGATCACGGGGGAGCGGTACCTCCCCATCTGGATCGGGGCCCCCGAGGCCACCGCGATCGCCTTCGCCCAGCAGGGCGTCGTACCCCCGCGCCCGCTGACGCACGACCTGTTCAAGGACGTGCTGGAGGCGACGGGCAACGAGCTCACCGAGGTGCGGATCACGGACGTGAAGGACGGCGTCTTCTTTGCCCTGCTGGTCTTCGCCTCCGGCGCCGAGGTCAGCGCCCGCCCGTCGGACTCCATCGCCCTGGCGCTGCGCACCGGCACCCGCATCGTCTGCGCCGAGGAAGTCCTCGACGAGGCCGGGCTGGCGGTGCCGGCGGAGCAGGAGGACGAGGTCGAGAAGTTCCGTGAGTTCCTCGACCAGGTGACGCCCGAGGACTTCGAGGCATCCGACGAATCCGACTCCTGACCCTCACCCTCAAGTTGAGGTTGAGGGTTGCGACACGCCGCCAGCGTCGTTGACCGCACCCGGGTCTCGGCCTACCTTGACGTTGTCTTCGTTGTAACTCCACCGTTGTGGTTGCGCTCATCCCGAGCGTGAGCGCCGCACTTCCCCCGGGAGTTACGTGCAACGGAGTAGACCCGCGGAGGACCGAGTGAACGAGAACGAGCAGGAACTGGGCGCAACGCCCGAGGCCGCCATCGCCGCCGAGGCCGCCGAGGAGCAGGGCCTTCTGTTCACCGACGACGTCTCGACGTTGCCGAGCGACACCGGCTACCGCGGCCCTACGGCGTGCAGCGCTGCCGGCATCACCTACCGTCAGCTCGACTACTGGGCCCGCACCGGGCTGGTCGAGCCGACCGTGCGCGGCGCCAGCGGCTCCGGGACGCAGCGCCTCTACTCCTTCCGCGACATCCTGATCCTCAAGGTGATCAAGCGTCTCCTCGACGCCGGGATCTCGCTCCAGCAGATCCGCACGGCGGTCCAGCACCTGCGCAAGCGCGGCACCGACGACCTCACCCGCGTCACCCTGATGAGCGACGGCGCCTCGGTCTACGAGTGCACCAGCAACGACGAGATCATCGACCTGCTCCAGGGCGGCCAGGGTGTCTTCGGCATCGCGATCGGTGGCGTCTGGCAGGAGATCGAGGGCACCCTCGCGGCCCTGCCCAGCGAACGCACCGTCGACGACGCCGCTGCGGACAATACCGCCGGTGACGAGCTCGCCGCCCGCCGCGCCGCCCGGTCGGTCGGCTGAGCGCCTCATCGTCAGGCTCGACCGCCGGCCCGTCACCTCCGTGGTGGCGGGCCGGTGTCGTCGGGCCCGCGTCCGAGTCCGGACCACCTCCCGGCCGGTGGTAGGTTGGCGGCGCCGACAATCCCGCACGGGAGAGTCTCCGCTCGGCCTCAACTGCCGGGACGGAGCGCCGAAGGGGCAATTCCTCCCCGGAACCTCTCAGGCGCCAGGACCGTGTGGATCAGGCACCTCTGGAGCCACGCACCGGCGTACGCCGACGCAGTGACAGAGGGGGAGGCGACTCGACCGACCCTGCCCTGAGTTGCCCACCCGAGGAGTCCGCCTGTGTCCGACCACCCCAGCCTCGCCGAGCTCGACGCTGCGCTGCCGTTCGTCGAACGACACATCGGTCTGCGCCCGGCCGATGTCGCCACCATGCTGGAGCGTCTCGGCTTCGCCTCCCTGGACGCGCTGATGGACGCCGCCGTCCCCGGCGGCATCAGGGCCCTGGCCGAGCTCGACCTGCCGGCGCCCCTGACCGAGGAGGCTGCGGCGCGGGAGCTGCGGGCGATCGCCGCGGCCAACCGGCCGGGGGAGACGATGATCGGCCTCGGCTACCACGGCACCATCACCCCACCCGTCGTGCGGCGCAACGTGCTCGAGGACCCGAGCTGGTACACCGCCTACACGCCGTACCAGCCGGAGATCTCGCAGGGACGCCTCGAGGCGCTGCTCAACTTCCAGACGGTGATCGGTGACCTGACCGGACTCCCGACCGCCAACGCCTCACTGCTCGACGAGGGCACCGCTGCCGCCGAGGCGATGACCCTGGTGCGTCGC
The DNA here is from genome assembly GCA_046597165.1 of Nocardioides sp. GTDB lineage: Bacteria > Actinomycetota > Actinomycetes > Propionibacteriales > Nocardioidaceae > Nocardioides. The sequence goes on along the minus strand of JBKJLD010000074.1, from coordinate 4,384 downwards.
GGCAACCGGAAGGCCTCCGGTCCCTTCGTCGTCGATGCCGACGCGCTGCCGCAGACGATCGACGTGGTGTGCACCCGTGCGGAAGCGATGGGCATCGAGGTCGTCGTCGCCGACCTCACCGAAGGCCTGCCCGACGGCGAGCTCTCCGGCGTCCTGGTGCAGTACCCCGGCGCCTCCGGGCGCGTACTCGACCCCCGCACCGTCATCGAGCAGACCCACGCCCGCAACGGCCTGGTCGTCGTCGCCGCCGACCTGCTCGCCCTCACGGTCCTCGAGGCGCCGGGCGCCCTGGGCGCTGACGTGGTCGTCGGCTCGTCACAGAGGTTCGGCGTCCCGCTCTTCTACGGTGGTCCGCACGCGGGCTACATGGCGGTCGCCGCCGGTCTCGAGAGGCACCTGCCCGGTCGGCTGGTGGGCGTCTCGGTCGACGCCGAAGGCCGACCCGCCTACCGCTTGGCCCTGCAGACCCGTGAGCAGCACATCCGGCGGGACAAGGCCACCTCAAACATCTGCACCGCCCAGGTACTGCTGGCCGTGGTTGCCTCGATGTACGCCGTCTACCACGGGCCCGAGGGGCTGCGCGCGATCGCGACCCGGACCCACCGCTATGCCGCCGTGCTGGCCAAGGCGCTCACCGGGGCTGGCCTCACGCTCGAGCACCAGGAGTTCTTCGACACTCTCTCCGTCGTGGTGCCGGGCCGGGCAGCCGAGGTGGTGACGGCCGCGCGGGGTCACGGTCTGCAGCTGCGGCTCGTCGACGAGGACCGGGTCGGCATCTCCACCTCGGAGACCACCACCCGCTCGACCATCACCAGCGTGCTACGGGCCTTCGGGGTCGCTGCGGACCTCGCGGCCCTCGACCAGGTCAGCGGTGACGCGCTGCCGGACGGGCTGCGTCGGGAGACGCCGTACCTCACCCACGAGGTCTTCTCGACCCACCACAGCGAGACCGCGATGCTGCGCTACCTGCGCAAGCTCTCGGCGCGCGACTACGCACTGGACCGCGGGATGATCCCGCTCGGCTCCTGCACGATGAAGCTGAACGCCACCACTGAGATGGAACCGGTCTCACTGCCCGGCTTCGCGGATCTGCACCCGTTCGCGCCCGCCGAGGACGCGACCGGCTACCGCAGGCTCGTCGACGACCTCGAGGGCTGGCTGGCCGAGGTGACCGGCTACGACCGGGTCTCCATCCAACCGAACGCCGGCTCCCAGGGCGAGTTCGCGGGGCTCCTCGCGATCCGCGGCTACCACCGGGCCAACGGCCAGGCCGCGCGCGACGTCTGCCTGATCCCCTCTTCCGCCCACGGCACGAATGCCGCCTCGGCCGTGATGGCCGGGATGCGGGTCGTGGTCGTGAAGGCCGCCGACGACGGTGCCGTGGACCTCGACGACCTCCGGTCGCAGTGCGAGACCCACGCCGAGGACCTCGCGGCGATCATGGTGACCTACCCGTCGACCCACGGCGCCTATGAGGACTCCATCACCGAGCTCTGCGAGATCGTGCACGGCCACGGCGGCCAGGTCTACGTGGACGGGGCCAACCTCAACGCGCTGCTCGGCTACGCCAAGCGGGGGGAGTTCGGTGGCGACGTGTCGCACCTGAACCTGCACAAGACCTTCTGCATCCCGCACGGCGGTGGCGGGCCCGGCGTCGGTCCGGTTGCGGTGCGCGCCCACCTGGCGCCGTACCTGCCCTCGCACGCGATGCACCCCGAGGTCGCCAAGCGCAAGGGCATCGGACCGATCAGTGCGGCGCCGTACGGCTCGGCAGGCATCCTGCCGATCTCCTGGGCCTACATCCGGCTGATGGGCGCCGAAGGGCTGGCCCTGGCCACGGCGTCCGCGGTGCTCTCTGCCAACTACATCGCCGCCCGGCTCGGCGAGCACTACCCGGTTCTCTACCAGGGCCACGGCGGCCTCGTGGCCCACGAGTGCATCCTCGACGTCCGCGGGCTGACCAAGGAGACCGGTGTCTCGGTGGACGACGTCGCCAAGCGCCTGGTCGACTACGGCTTCCACGCCCCGACGATGTCGTTCCCCGTGGCGGGCACCCTGATGGTCGAGCCGACCGAGTCCGAGGACCTGGGTGAGATCGACCGGTTCTGCGACGCGATGATCGCGATCAGGCACGAGATCGACCGGGTCGGTGCGGGGGAGTGGAGCCCGGAGGAGTCGCCACTGCGCGGCGCCCCGCACACCGCCCGCGCCCTGGTCGGCGAGTGGGACCGGGCCTACCCCCGCGAGCTCGCGGTCTTCCCTGCCGGGATCGACCCTGACAAGTACTGGCCTCCGGTGGCCCGCATCGACCAGGCATACGGAGACCGCAACCTCGTCTGCGCCTGCCCCTCGCCCGAGGCGTTTGCGGAGTGAGTGGTCCGACGACGGGAGCGGTGGCCGACCTGACCGGGCGCCGGCTGCTCGCTCGCCTCGCGGCCGCACAGTCGGGGGGTCGCCTGCCATCCGTGGTGGCCGGGCTGCTGCGCGACGGCGAGCTCGTCTGGTCGGGCGGCTACGGCGACGTCCCGGGCGAGCACCTCGACGTGCAGTACCGCATCGGCTCGATCACCAAGACGATGACCGCCGTGCTGATCCTCCAGCTGGTGCGCGACGGTCGGCTCTCGCTCGACGATCGCGCCTCAGCCGTGCTCGGTGACGTGGGCTACGCCGACCGCACGCTGCGCTCGCTGCTGGCCCACAACGCCGGCATCCAGTCCGAGCCGGCCGGGTCGTGGTGGGAGCGCTCCGCGGGGCTGAGCTTCGACGAGCTGGCCGCCGCCAACGACGGCAGCGGCACGGTCTTCCCCGAGCTGCAGCAGTTCCACTACTCGAACCTCGGCTATGCCCTGCTCGGCGAGGTGGCTGCCCGCACGATCGGCATCACCTGGTGGGAGGCGGTGCAGTCCCGCATCGTCGAGCCGCTGGGGCTGACCCGCACCTCCTACCTGCCGGAGGGGGCGGCGGCGCAGGGCTACAGCGTCCACCCCTACGCCCGGAGCCTCGTCGAGGAGCCCGCGACCGACACCGGCGCGATGGCTCCCGCCGGTCAGGTGTGGGCGACGCTGGCCGACCTCGCGTCGTACAGCACCTTTTTGCTCCAGGGCCATCCCGAGGTGCTCGACCGCGAGACGCTGCACGGCGCCTACCACCCCCAGGCCGGGGACCGCGACGCGGCGTTCGCCGCCGCGCACGGGCTCGGCTTCCAGCTGTTCCGCGGTGGGTCGGGGCTGCTCGCGGGGCACACCGGTTCGATGCCCGGCTTCGTGGCCGCCTGCTTCGTCGATCCCGTGCGGGGGACGGGCTCGGTGGTGATGGCCAACGCGACCACTGGCCACTCGCCGGCCGAGCTGGCGATCACACTGCTCGACGAGCTGGAGTCCAGCGAGCCCGCCGTCGCTCCGGCGTGGACCCCGACCGCCGCGGTGCCGGGCGAGCTCTCGGACGCCCTCGGTGTCTGGCACTGGGGCAACACACCGTTCGTCTTCGCGATGGAGGGCGAGCGGCTGGTGGCCACCCGCGACGGTCGCGCGATGTACGCCTTCGCCGTCGTCGACGGTCGTGCCCGTGGGGTCTCGGGCTACCACGCGGGCGAGGAGCTGCACGTCGTACGACGTGCCGACGGGTCGGTCAGCCACCTGGACATCGCGACCTTCATCTACACCCGGACGCCGTACGACCCGGACGTCCCCGTTCCCGGGGGACACCCGGCTCGCTAGTCGACTGGGCCCGGTTGAGGGCGTCCCCCGAAGACGGACGTGCGCAGGAGCGGGTGGTCAGTTGGGGTGCAGGGTGATGGTGCCGTGTTGGGTCACGACGTAGCTGCGGCCGTGGGGGCCGGTCCAGCGATAGGTGCCGTCGGGGTCACGGTGATATCGCCACCGGCCGGCGGTTTTCGCCCGGTGATGTCGTCGACACAACGGCGCCAGATTCTCAGCGCGGGTTTGGCCGGGTGGGCCGTGCTCGTCATAGGCCTCGATGTGGTCGAGATCGCAGCCCCGGGCATCATGGGTGCAGCCCGGGAACACACAGTGCCGATCGCGCAGGATCACCAGCTCGCGTAGCCAGGGCGGCGGGTCGTGGGCATCGACTGCATCCATCCGGCTCAGGTCGAGGACCGGACGGATGCTGACGCGGGAGTGGCCGACCCACTCGCGGAGCTTCGCCAACGTCGCCGGCCCGAGGCGTTCGACCTCACCCACCCCGGTCTCATCGAGGCTCAGGAGATCGGCCAGGCAGGCGTGCAAGTAGAAGATCGTCCGGGCCGAGCTCTGCGGCCGTGGGGCCGGGGTCGCGACCTCGTCGCCGCCGCCGTCGGCGTTGTCGCCCTGGCCGGTGAGGGTGAGGAGGTCGAGGGTGGCCTGCCGGTCGGCGATCACCCCGAGGG
>JBKJLD010000079.1:0-21651 GCA_046597165.1 Nocardioides sp. | reverse complement strand
CTCCACCTCGGCGACACGATGCGCACCTACCTGGCCCACGCCCTGCGCGACGCCTCCCCTGAGGAGTTGACCGGCCACCTCACGGCCGGCATCCGCAACGACGAGGTCCGCGGCGGCCACGGGCTGGTCACCAGCCTGCTGCACCCGCACGACTTCCTGATCGACCCGCTGCCCAACCTGCTCTTCACCCGTGACTCGAGCGTGTGGATCCGGGACAGGGTCGCGATCACCTCGCTGGCGATGCCGGCCCGCTCCCGCGAGACCCAGCTGACCGAGCTGATCTACACCGAGCACCCGCGCTTCCGCGGCACCCGCAAGATCCACGGCTGGCACCACGAGCACGTGGAGGGTGGCGACGTGCTGCTGCTCGCCCCCGGCGTCATCGCGGTCGGCGTGGGAGAGCGGACCACCCCTGCCGGTGTCGAGCGGTTGGCCCGCCAGGTCTTCCACGCCGACCTGGCCCACACCGTGCTGGCCGTGCCCATCGCCCAGGAGCGGGCGACGATGCACCTCGACACCGTGTGCACGATGGTCGACGTCGACAAGATCGTGATGTACCCCAACGTCGCCGACTCCCTGCGGGCGTACGCCGTGACGGTCGGGGACCGCGGCGACTCCGACACCGACCTGGAGCTCCACGTCGCCGGGGCCGAGCCGTTCCTCGTGGCCGCCGCGAAGGCGATGGGGATCGACACCCTGCACCAGATCGACACCGGCCTGGACCCGGTCACCGCCGAGCGCGAGCAGTGGGACGACGGCAACAACACCCTGGCCCTGGCGCCGCGGGTGGCAGTCGCCTACGAGCGCAACGACGAGACCAACGACCGGCTCGAGGAGTCCGGCATCGAGGTGGTCCGGATCGCCGGCTCCGAGCTCGGCTCGGGACGCGGTGGCCCGCGCTGCATGAGCTGCCCCATCTCCCGCGAGCCGCTGCCCGTCGACTGATCCGGTTCAGCGAGCATCGGGAAGCCGCGGGTTGCCCCGGGGCCCGTCGGCCGTCCGCTCGCAGGCACCGGTCGTGGTGTCGCAGCGGACCAGTGCGACCAGACCGTGTGGCTCGCCCCGGGGGGCGGGCACCCCGAAGTTGTTGCGGGTCTGCAGAACCAGCCGGTCGGCCGACTCCCAAGCGACGATCTCGAAGCGACGGTCCGGCGGGAGGAGCAGGCGGGTGCGCTCGCCGGTGTCCACGTGGTCGACCCAGACGTCCGGCAGGGGCTCCTTGACGGGGCTGGTCCCGTCGTCACCGCCGCGATAGGCGTACGCCGTGCCGTCCGGTGACCAGGTCCCCAGCTGGTCGGTCTCGACCCGGCCGACCTTCATCACCGCGCCCGACGCGTCGACCGTGCCGTAGCCCCCGCGCGAGGTGAACATGTCGGCACCGTGGACCTGCCACATCACGCCACCGGGCCACGGCTCAGCGTCGAGCAGGTTGGCGTCGACGCCGGTCAGCTCGACGGTGGTCCCGCCGGGATTCCACAGGTGGGCGCCTACGCCGAGGACCGAGAAGACGACCCGGCCGTCCTGGCCGACCCCGTTGACCATCAGCTCGCCGCCCGCGTCGCAGCAGGCCGGGTGGACCTCCACGTCGCGCGCCCCGAGCTCACGGTGCGTCGCCACGTCGTACGCCACCAGATGCCGGGTGGTGGCGTCGACCGGATCCGACCAGGCGACGGTGCCGCCGTCCGGGGAGACGACGGGCCGCACAAGACCCGACGACATCAGCAGAGGGACCAGATCCGTGCCGTCGACGAGGAACCACCGCGACCCACGCTCGAAGTGGCCGCGGCCGACCAGCGTCGTACCTGCCCCGAACACGAGGTCGCGATAGGTCGTGCGGATCGACTTCTCTCCGATGTGGAGGACACCGTGCTGCCACCAGGGCACGCCGTTGGCCGCTCCCTGCGCAAGGTCGGCGAGCGTCGCCGGCTGCGCAAGTGTCGCCGGGCTCACCGTCGGGGCAGCGAGGCCGCTGGTGAGGTGGTCCGAGCATCCGGACAGGGCGGCCGCGACCACGACGGCGGCGAGAGCGCCCGCCATCGCTCTGCAGGGTCCCGGTGCTGTTCCCGGCTCTGTCGTCATGGCTTGGAGACGCCCGGGGTGGTCAATTGGTTGCCTCCACTGCTCGCGGTGCTGGCCGAACGTGACGAAAGGTACGGGCCATGGGGGCAATGGACGCTGGACAGCGTCCGCCCGGTCGGGAAGGATCCGGCGCGGGGGGCACCGACTGCGAAAGGCATGGCCATGGCTGTCTCGTTCTTCGACACGTTCACTCCCCAGGAGGTGGCGCGGATCTGCGCCGCCGGAACAGCCGTGAGGGTGCCGCAGGGATGGTCCCCGATCTGGGAGCGCACCCCGGCCGACAAGGCCTACATCCTGTTGTCCGGCACCGTGTCGGTCCGCCGCAACGGCACCGAGATCGCGCAGCTGGGCGCCGGCGAGATCATGGGTGAGGCCGCGATCTTGAACCACTCGCTGCGCACCGCATCGATCGTTGCACTCACGCCGCTGGAGCTGATCCACTTCACCGACGAGGCCGTGCTCCGGCTGTGCGAGCAGATGCCGAACTTCCAGACGGCGTTGCAGGCAGCCGCTGACGCGCGGCTCGGCGAGGGCTGAGTGCCGACGCCCGATGAGCCCTCCGTGGCAATCGGCTCCCCCGATGCCCTGGAGACCATCGAGCGGTACCTCCTCGGGGAGACTCCCAGCCTGACCCGGCTCCAGGTCGCCCAGCGGGCCGGAGTCTCCCTGGAGCTGACCGAGGAGCTCTGGCGCCTGCTGGGGTTCGCCAACCAGGCGGACGACGCGGTCGCCTTCACCGAGGCCGACGTCGAGGCCGTGGTGCAGACCCAGGAGCTGATGAAGCTCGGGATCCTGAGCCCGGACTCCCAGGCCGCGTTGGTGCGCACGTGGGGACGCAGCTTCGCCCGGCTGGCCGAGTGGGAGACGACGCTGCTGGCCGACATCGCGATCAGCGATCCCGACCCCGAGGCCAGACTCACGGAGCTGGCCGCGTCGGTGCTGCCCCGGGTCGAGGCGCTGCAGACCTACATCTGGCGCCGGCACCTCGCCAGCGCCTCCAGTCGAATGTTCGCGGTCCAGTCCGCCGCGACCGCGTCCGCCGACCTGGCCGTCTGCTTCGTCGACATCGTCGGCTACACCACCCACTCCAAGAACCTCGAGCAGGCCGAGCTGGTGGCCTGGCTCGAGCACTTCGAGGACGTGGCCACGGGACTCGTGGTCGACCACGGCGGACGGATCATCAAGACGATCGGCGACGAGATCCTCTTCGTGGCCGAGTCGCCGGCAGCCGCCGTCGAGATCGCGCTGCTGCTGACCGAGCGCGGCGAGGACCCCGACGACCGGTTCCCGTCCGTGCGGGCGGGGGTGGCGTTCGGCGAGGTGGTCAACCGGCTGGGCGACGTCTTCGGCCCGGTGGTCAACATCGCCTCCCGGCTGACCTCGGTCGCCCGGCCGGGATCGGTCCTGGTGGACGCCGGAGCCTACGAGGCGCTCTCGGGTCGCAGTCGCCCCCAGGAGACCGACCCGGACCGCGGCGAGCCCGAGAGTGACCCGGGCACTTCGACGTACCGCTTCCGCCGGATGCGTCGTACGTCGGTCAAGGGCTACTCGCGCCTGCAGGCGTGGGTGCTGCGCCGGGCCCGCGACAGCAGCGACTGAGGCGATCGCCGCGCGCGGCGGGGATGCATACTGGCCCTCTCGGAGCGCACGTCAGGAGACGCCACATGAGCAACTACGCCGCGCCGTACGTGAACGAAGGCCAGGTCCACGTGGCGGGGAAGACCCTTGCCTGCCTGGTCTGCGCTGGCACGAACTTCGTCCGCCGCGAGGTCAACATGAACACCAAGGGCATGACGTTCCTGGGCCTGGACTGGCTCAACAAGTCCGGTGACGGCGCGATCTGCAGCGCCTGCGGCTACGTGCACATCTTCATGGCCAACGCCCACGAGTGGCGGGCCCCGGAGGGCGGCTGAGGCCTCCGACGCCGTGGCCGGAAATGTAGAAGCCCGACCGCTGTCGACGGGGGACACGACAACGATCGGGCAGGCGAAAATCTACGGGACCGGAACGGGCGGCACAACACCGTGCGAACCCCCGGTGACGTGATCCTCGACATCTTTTGCCTTCACGCGTGGCTCACCTGATGGTGACCTGACGGTTCGCCAGGCCGGAACGCGCCGAGCGCTGGGCGGTCGTGAGGTCCGAGGTGTCGGCCAACGCCTCCGCGAGGTCCGCGGCGAAACGGGCGGCGGGCTCCTCGAGCACCTCGGCACCGGTGCCGACCGGGAGGTCCCAGACGGGGGCCAGCAGGCCGTGCGCCCGGAACATGCCGACGAAGCGCGAGCCGGTCGCCACGTCGTCGCGGCCGGCGGCGTGCAGGCGGGCCAGGGCATCGAGGAGCTGGTCCTCGGGCTCGGGCATCACCCAGCGCAGGTGCTCCTTGGTGCCGACGTTGGTCCAGTACGCCGCCTCGACGCTGGCCAGCCGTGCGGTCGGTGACGCGGCCTCGTTGGCCTGCTCGAGCGCGGCCTGCATGCCGTCCTTGTCGTCCACGTCGGCGATCCAGTACTCGAAGCCGTCATGCACGGTGACGTCGAGCCGGTCGCCGATCACCAGGTCCTGCAGCCGGGGCCCGGCGCCGGGCGCGTCGGTGAGGCCCACGATCCCGGGCTCGGTGGCCTCCAGCGCCCTGGCCAGGACCGCGCCGAGGTCACGGGACGGGTCGCCGAAGTTGTGCTGTACCTGCAGCCCGAGCCAGACCTCGCCGCTGTCGCGGAGCATCGCCGGCGCAGCCATCGGCAGCAGCGAGCAGAGCTGCACGGTGCGGTCGGAGTCCTTGAGAGTGAGCGGGGCGGTCGCCGCCGGCACCAGCTCGCGCAACGCGACGAGGTCACACTCCGACGGCAGCCCCTCGAACGGCCGGTTCACGAAGACGTCGGGCGCCCCGCCGGCCGCGCCGTGGCACGCCTTGTAGCGGCGGCCGGAGCCGCAGGGGCACGACTGCCGGGGGCCGACCTCGCCAGCGGGGGTCGGGGTGTCGCGGGCCTTGGTGCGAGAGCGCTTTGCCATGCCGCGAACCTATACGCCGAGCAGCTCCAGCATGTAGGCCGGTCGGTCGCTGATCACGGCCCTGACCCCCAGATCCAGGCAGACCTGGAGCTCCTCGGGGGTGTTGACGGTCCACACGTGCAGGTCGTGGCCGCTCGCCACGATCCGCGGACCGAACCGGGGATGCTCCTGCAGCTCCTTGATGCCCGGTCCGACGATCCAGTCCGGCCCGATCACCCGGCGCAGCATCGGCCAGTGGTGCGCTCGCTCGACGAGCATGACCAGGGGCAGTCCGGGCGCCATCCGCTCCACGCGCTGCAGCGCGGTCCACGAGAAGCTCATCACCCGGGCCGGGGAGCCCGCGCCGGCCCAGCCGAAGTCGCGGAGCATCTCGACCACCCGGCGTTCCACCAGGCCGCCGTACCGTGTGGGGTGCTTGGTCTCGATCGCGATCTCGACGTGCCGGTCGTAGTCGGCGACCGTCTCGAGCAGCTTGCGCAACGTGAGCACCTTGTCGAGGTCCTCGTCGCGGGCGGGCGCCTCGTCGTCCAGCTCGGCCCACGGGTTCTTCCACGAGGCGAAGTCGAGCTGGTCGAGCTCGGCCAGCTCCATCGTGGAGATGATCCCGCGGGTGCTGGCGGTGCGGCGCAGGTTGCGGTCGTGCACGCAGACCAGGTGCCCGTCGGCAGTCAGTCGTACGTCGCACTCCAGCGCCTCTGCGCCGTCGTCCAGGGCCGCGGTGTAGGCGCGGAGCGTGTGCTCCGCGTTCTCGTGGCTCGCGCCCCGGTGGGCAACGACCTGCGGCCTCATGGACCCATTGTTGCCGGTGGGGTGGTCAGGTGCTGGGACGCCCCTCCAGGAGCCGCCAGTCGGTTCTCGTTGCCTGACTCGGCGCACGGTCAGCCCTGCTCGCGCAGGTACCTTCCGAAGTGCGGGACCGTGAAGGCGATCCGGCCCCGCTCTCCCGAGTAGATCAGCCCCTTCTTCAGCAGCGAGTCGCGCGCCGGGGAGAGCGACTGCGGCTTCTTGCCCAGCACCGTCGCCACGTCGGCGGTCGGCACGCTCGCGATGTCGTCGAGCGGCTCCTCGCCGCGCTCGGCGATCGCGACCGCCGCGTCGGCCATCGCGCGGAGGTACTCCCGCTCGCCGGGCGTGGCCCGGTCGAAACGGCTGCCGAAGAACCCCACGGCCAGCTCGCCCTCCGCCTGCGGCGCGGCCACCGCGACGTCGTCGACCGTGATCGGGGACGTCGGTGCCAGGTCCCACACGACCTTCCCGTAGGCCTGGATGAAATAGGGGTAGCCACCTGTCGCGGCGTACATCGCGGCCAGCGCCTCGTCGGTGTACGCCGCGTCCTCGTCCTCGGCGGGCGCGCTCAGCGCCCGGTCGGCGGCGTCCCGGCCGAGCCGGTCGATCCGCTGATAGCGGAAGAGCCGCTCGGAGTAGGACTTGCTCGCCGACAAGACACCGGGCAGGTGTGGCAGCCCTGCGCCCACCACGATGAGCGGCAGGCCGGACTGGCTGATCTCATGACAGGCGGCGCAGAGCGCCGAGACGTCGTCCGGGCCCAGGTCCTGCATCTCGTCGATGAACACCGCGACCCCCTTGCCGACGTCGGCGGCGAGGCCGCCGAGGTCGCTGAGGAGCTCGACCAGGTCGATCTCGATGTCCCCGGAGTCGGCCCGTCCGCGGACGGCTGGGGCGTCGATGCCGGGGCTCCAGCGGTCGACCAGCCGGGCACCGGCGCCGGCCTCGCGCTGGGCGAAGGAGCGGATCACGCCCAGGACGTGGTCGACCGAGTCCTCCTGGGGGTGCCCCAGCTCGCGCACCGCCTGGTGCAGGGCACTCGACAGTGGGCGACGCAGCCCCTGGTCGGGGCGGGCCTCGAGCTTGCCGGTCCCCCAGTGCCGGCGTACCGCGGCCGAGCGCAGGGCGTTGAGCAGCACCGTCTTGCCGACTCCGCGCAGGCCAGTCAGGACCAGGCTGCGCTCGGGGCGGCCGTGGGCGATCCGCTCGAGCACGACGTCGAAGGCCGCAAGCTGCTCGTCACGACCGGCCAGCTCGGGCGGGCGCTGGCCGGCGCCGGGCGCGTAGGGGTTCCGGATCGGGTCCACCTTCGCATCGTATCGGGCTCTCTAGACGGAACCCTAGATTGGCTGCGCGACCCGCGGGAAACTGAGGCCCGTTCGGCACGACGGGTTGGAAAAGTGGGGCCCGCTCGTGTGGACGGACCTTCACGCCGCCCCTCCTGCCCCACTTCCTGGGCAGTCCCTGACGTTCCTGGGCGTTGCAACGGCTGGGAACGTCAGTGATCACCGGTGCACCGGCGATCCCGACAGTCCTTCACGCCGGACCTCCGGTCAGGCTCCGCGGCGGCGGCCGAGGGCCACGTCGTACGCCTGGTCCAGCCCTGAACGAAGGAGGTCGATCAGCTCGGGCACCTCGTCGACCGCGAGCCGGAACGACCCGGCACAGACGTTCTCGCGCCACAGGGACAGCACGACCAGACCCGAATCCTGGTGCCACGAGACCCTCATGGCGCGGTCACCACCGCGGGCGTCGAGGAAGATCGATCCCGCCTCCGGCAATGGACGCGCGGTGGCCATGGCTCATTCTGCCTCGGGGTCATGTGAATTGTCATTGCTTGCTTCTACTCGTTGCACTGAGGCCCGCTCACCGGGACAGGTGGGGAAACTGAGGCCCGCTCGCGAGGTGGGACCGAACGCCTATGCTGGCCCGGTGCCTGAGCTGCCCGAGGTGGAAGCCCTGGCCCTCGACCTCAAGGGCCGGCTCACCGACCGCGCCATCGTCAAGATCCACATCGCGGCCTTCAGCGCACTGAAGACCTTCGACCCGCCGCTGGCCGCCCTCGAGGGCACGATGGTCGACGACGTCACCCGGCACGGGAAGTTCCTCGACATCCACGCCTCCGGACTGCACCTGGTCCTGCACCTGGCCCGCGCGGGCTGGATCCGGTGGCGCGACGAGGTGCCCACGATCCCACCCAAGCCCGGCACCAAGAATCCGCTCGCCGTCCGCGTCGTCCTCGACAACGGCGCCGGGCTCGACATCACCGAGGCCGGCACCAAAAAGAGCCTCGCGATGTACGTCGTCCGCCACCCCGAGGACGTGCCCGGTCTCGCGAGCCTCGGCCCCGACCCGATGAGCGACGCCTTCACGATCGAGGTGCTGAGCGAGATCCTGCAGCGCGAGGGCCGCAAACAGATCAAGGGCGTCCTGCGCCACCAGGGCACGATCGCCGGCATCGGCAACGCCTACTCCGACGAGCTGTTGCACGCCGCGAAGCTGTCGCCGTTCAAGCCGGCCAACAGCCTGACCGACGCCGAGCTCCAGACGTTGTACGCCGCGATCCGCGACGTGCTCGGCGACGCCGTCGCACGTTCCAGCGGGCTGGCGATGAGCGAGCTCAAGGGTGAGAAGAAGTCGCACCTGGCGGTGCACGCCCAGACCGGCAAGCCCTGCCCCGTGTGCGGGGACACCGTCCGGGAGGTGTCGTTCGCCGACTCGAGCCTTCAGTACTGTCCGACCTGTCAGACCGGCGGCAAGCCCCTGGCCGACCGCCGCCTGTCCAAGCTGCTCAAGTGACCTGACGAGAGAAGAGCCATGTCCCAGATCCCCAGCGTGCCCGTTGCCGGCGTCCCCGACCCGATGCCCGAGGCGCTGGCCGTCCTCGACGTGCGTGAGGACGTCGAGTTCGAGCACGGCCGGATCTCCGGCGCCGTGCACATCCCCCTGATGGAGCTCCCCCAGCGCCTCGACGAGGTGCCGTCCGGCCAGATCCTCGTCGTGTGCAAGATCGGCGGGCGCTCCGCCCAGGCGGTGGGCTACCTGGTCCAGCAGGGCATCGACGCGGTCAACCTGGACGGCGGAATGGTCGACTGGGCCGACGCCGGCCGGCCGATGGTCACCGACCACGACGGTGAGCCCCGGGTGGTCTGACCCATCTCACCATCGACGAGCACGCGCACCGCACACAGAACGAGGGCGGGTGGCCACCGGCCACCCGCCCTCGTCGTGCTCTGGTCGTGCCCTGCTGTTGCTCAGCCCCTTGGGGCCGTCGTACGTGCTGCTACTGGGACGGAGTCGGAGACTCGGTCGGCGACCCGGAGGGCGCCGCCGGCTGGCAGGTGTCCGAGACGTAGGTGTCGAACGCGTCGACCTGCTTCTGCTCGGCGGCACTCAAGTTGGTGTCCAGGGCCTGGACGTCCTCCTTGGTGGCGGTGTCCGGAAGATCGGCGATCTGCTTGATCTCGAGCTCGAAACCACTCCGGGCGTCGTCGGAGATCGAGTCCGGCGTGCCGTTCTTGGCGAGGGTGTCGCCCGCGCCCTTGATGGCGGTCACGATGTCGGCGTCCTTGGCGTCCGCGGAGAGCTTTGCGAGGTCCGTGGCGATCTGGGTGAAGCCTGCGCAGAACTCGGTCTCGGTGGCGTCGGTGGGCGGGCCGCTCGCGGCGGTCTTGTCGTCGCCCGAGTTGCCGCCGCAGCCGAAGGCGGTGCCCGCGACCAGCACCAGGCTGGCGAGCGTGAGTGCGTGCTTCATGGGTGGGGTCTCCTAAGGTCGGTGCACTTCCACGACACCCTGCCGCATGGGTGGTTGATCCCCCACTTTCACGACCACCAGCTGGGCACCCGTCAACCGCTCAGGGACCGCCGAAGACCGCCGGGAGCGGCACCGCGAGCGTGACCCGCAGGCGGCGGAGGTACGACGCCCGCGAGATCTCGGTCACACCGAGGCTGGTCAGGTGTGGCGTCGACCACTGCACGTCGATCAGCCGGTCCACCATCCGTTCGTCCTGCAACCGCGCGACGAGCCCGGCCAGAGCCACCTTGGAGGCGTCCCGCTCCCGGTGGAACATCGACTCACCGGCAAACAGGCCGCCGATCGCCACGCCGTACAGCCCGCCTGCCAGCCGCCCGTCGCGCCAGGCCTCGACCGAGTGTGCCCAGCCCAGCTCGTGCAGATGCAGGTAGGCGGTGCGGATCTCCCCGTCGATCCAGCCCTGGTCGCGGACCGGGTCGGCGCAGGCGTCGATGACCTCCTCGAAGGCGGTGTCCACCCGGATCTCGAACTCCCGCTGGGCGCGGCGCAGCGACCGCGAGACCACCAGCTCCTCGGGCCACAGCACGCCCCGGCTGACCGGGCAGAACCAGTACATCGGGTCCCCCTCGTTCCCCGAGGGCATCGGGAAGAGGCCGCGACGGTACGCCGCGAGCAGCGTCCCCGGCTCCAGGTCGGCCCCGATCGCGACCAGATCGTCCAGGTCGTCGAAGGAGTCCGGGTCCCCGAACGTCCAGGCTGAGGGAGGGGGCTCGACTGGTGGCACGGCGACCACCGTAGTGGTCACCGGCGAGCCTCTAGGATCGAGCCATGAGCGTGAAGGGCAGCATCGGCAAACACCTGGCGCCTCGGTTCACCGAGCTCGCCCCCCAGCTCACGACCTCGTTCGTGCGGGAGGCGCTGTCGCGGGCCATCCACGGCGTGGGCCCGCTGCCCCCTGCCGCCAGCGCGGCGGACAAGCAGCTGCGCGAGCAGCACGGGAACGTCGACCGGGCCGTGCACGAGGTGATCGAGAACCACGTCCGCTACGCCGGCGCCCAGGGGTTCCTCACCAACGTCGGTGGTCTCGTGACCGCGACGCTCACCATCCCGGCCAACATCTCCGGGCTGGCGCTCATCGAGTGCCGCATGGTCGCCGGAATCGCGCATCTGCGCGGCTACGACCTCGACGACCCACGGGTGCGCAACGCGATCATGACCTGCATCCTCGGCGAGGACCACGTCAAGAACCTGGTCCGCAAGAAGCGGCTCCCCGCGCCGCCGATGGCGCTCGCCACCGCCCCCGCCCACGACCCGGACCTCGACCGGATCATCTCGGCGGAGGTGGCCTCCGACCTGATCACCAAGGTGGCCGGCAAGCGGCTCGCGGTGACGGTTGGACGACGGGTCCCCGTCGTCGGCGGTCTGGTGGGCGCCGGGGTGGACGGCTACGCCACCTGGCAGATCGGGCGCTACGCCGAGCGCGAGCTCCTGCGCCGCAGCACCCGGTAGGCCTTGAGCAGCCCGCGCCCGGCCTGACCGGCCCTCAGGCGGCGGACCAGCTTCTCCCGCCAGCGGTACGTCGGCCGCAGGTAGGACCGCTCCAGCGCCAGCTCGAGGTCGAGCACCTGGGCGTTGAGCCGGGCCTCCTCGTGGCGCATCCGCGCGTTCTCCAGAAGCAACGCCTTGATCGCGTCGACGGCCGCCGTGGCCACCTGCTTCTCCGCCGGGGCGTCCGGGTCGGCCCAGTCGGTCGGCGGGGGCGGTCCGCTCAGGTCCGCCAGGTCGCCGATGACGTCGTACCCACGCCGCTCGATCTCGGTGCGCCACGACGCGGCGACCTCCTGGGCCCAGGGGTGCACGTGCGGCGGCAGCGCGAGGCGGGGCGTGCCCGAACCGTGCGAGAGCGTCTGGTGGGCCAGCAGCTCGCGGACCAGTGGCCGGTAGTCGGCCGGCTCCAGCTGGCGGTTGGCCGCCTTGTTGATCCGACGGATCAGCGCGGTCTCCGGAACGCCCAGCGACGGGTTCGCCCGTTCGGCCTCCAGGTCGAGCTCGATCCCCTCCAGGCCGAAGGCCCGGCTGAACCGTTGCCAGAGCACCTCGGGGGGACCGCCGGGCGGCGGGACCGTCACCAGGTGGATCCGCTCCGGGGGCAGGTCGTGACCCCAGCGGTTGAGGATGTCCGGAACCTCCTGGACGCCCCAGAACCAGGTCGCGATGCGACTCTCCCGCTGCGGGTCCTGGATCTGCTCGAGGAACGAGGCGTAGCTGATGATGCTGCGGTGCTTGACGTTCTCCTGCCACTCCGCGGGGATCTGGCGGACCAGGTCGCGCACGGAGAGCACGACGTGGACCTCGGTGCCCTCGTGATGGCCCAGCGACTCCAGCGCCCGCCCGACCTGGGAGCGGGAGGCGGTCGCGAAGATCTCGTGGCTGATGATCGAGGTGCCGCGATGCCGGCGTACGTCGGAAGCCAGCCGGTCCCAGGCGCCGACCGCCTCGGCCTCCAGGCCACCCCAGGGCAGCCTCATCAGGTCGAGTGCGGCCAGGAAGTGCGCGTCGAAGCGGTCCGCCGGGTAGTGGATGCCCGCGCCGCCCAGCAGGCGCCGGTTGCGGAAGAGCACGTCCTGGAGGTACGACGTGCCGGTCTTGGGGGTGCCGACGTGCAGGAGGACCCTCTTCACGTCTGCTCCTCGCGCTCGGGTCGGCCGTCCGGCTCTCCCGCTCCGGCCGGTTCGCCGTCGAGCAGCAGCCGGACCGCCAGCGCGAGTGCGCCGGCATCGGACGGGTCGGCCACGCCCAGACCGGCCCGGCCGCGCGGAGGCAGCAGGGAGTCGGCGTCGCCGTGCACAGCGTAGCCAGCACGGAGCAGGTCATCGCGCATCCGCACCGAGGACCGGTGCAGCCACCGGGCGTGCTCGGACGGCACGACCAGGGGTGGTCCGGGGATGTCGGCGAGCCGAGGCCGCAGCGTCTCGCGGAGCAGCGCCCGGCGCTCGGTGGGGACGACGAGCAGCCCGAGGACCGGCGAGATCCGGCGGGCCAGGTCGACGCCGTCGGCGGAGACCTCGGGGAGCGCCGGCAGGGCCCGCCGCACTCCCGCCAGCCGGGGCACGAGGGTGGGATCGAGGACGAGCTGGACCCGGTCCCGTCCGACCCGCTCGGCCCAGGTGGCGGCGGCCTGCACCAGGTCGACCCGCGGCGGCACCGCACGGCGACGCCGCAGCCCCGCGACCCAGTCGCGCCAGGCCGGGCCGCCCTCGTCGAAGCAGCGTGCGGTCCACGCATCGACGAGCATCCGGCCCAGGTCGGTGCCGAGGACGAGGACCGTGGCGCCGCGGCCGCCCGGTGGCCGACCGCGCAGGGTGAGCTCGGCACGGAGCGGATCGGCCAGCACCGGGTCGCCGACCAGTCGGTAGCGGGTGCGCCAGGGGCGGACCCGGCGCGGTACCGGCTGCCGGGGGACACCCGCAGCCACCAGGTCCTCGGCGAGCAGGCTCGTGGCCACCCGCACCAGCTCATCGTCGGGCAGGGCGCCGGGATCCACGGGGAGTGGACCGAACGGCAGCGGCTCCACGGCGCCGGCCAGCTCCAGGTCGGGGCGTCCGCGGCCGGGTGCCGACGCGGCGACGACCCGTTCCGCGAGGTGGGCCGGGGGACGCCCGGCCCCGTTCAACCGTCGCAACAGCTCCAGCTGCTGGGCTCCCGGAAGGACCCGGCCGCGCGCCGGTCCGGTCCCGGACCAGTCGGCCCAGGACGTCGTACCCCCGTCGCGCAGGTGCGCCACCCATCCCCAGGCGCGGCGTACGCCCGGGGTGTCCTCGTCGGAGCGCGCCGTCACCGGTTGCGCAGCCGCTGGGCCTGCGTGCGGGCGCGGGTGACCAGCGCTCGCTGCGGATCGGGCCGCTTCGCGGCCTCGAGGGTCATCGCGGACAGGGCGTCGAGAGCGACCGAGAGCTGCTGCTTGGCCTTGACCTTGTCGGGGTTGCGCCAGCGCTCGTCCTCGCCGGGACGGACCGGGCGCAGGTCGGCCAGGTCTCCGCGGACGTCGACGCGGCTGCCCTCGATCCACTCGATCCAGCGCTCGGTCTCGGCTTCGGCCCAGTCGAAGTGCGCCGGAGGAAGCCGGAGCGGCGGGGATCTCCGCTTGACCAGTTGGCCCTGGGCCAGCGTCTGTCGGATCAGCTCGTCGTAGTGGGCCTCGCGGCGGGTGGACCGGTTGATCCGACGGTTCAGCTGGCGGATCACCTGGGTCTCGGCGATCCCCAGGGAACGGTTGGTGCGGGTGCTGTCGAGGGGGGCCCACGCCGGGTCGATCCCGAAGAGCTCGCAGTAGCGGTGCCAGAGCAGGTCTCCGGCGGGATCGGGTGCATCGACGCCGGGCACGGTCACGACGTGCACCTGCTCGGGGGGCAGGCCGGCCCCCCAGGTGCCGAGGACGGTCGGCAGGTCGAAGGCCCGCGCGAACCACGCGTCACCGCGTTCGGCCCGTTGGAGGAAACGCTTGAAGGACCACTTGCGGCCCTGCTTGATGCTCTCCTGCCAGGCGGCGGGGAGCTGGCGGCCGAGGTCACGCACCGAGTAGACGATGTGCACCTCGCAGTCCGACAGGTCCGCCATCGCCCGGGCGACCCGGTCGGCCGGGGCGGGCGCGAGGATCTCGTGGCTGATCAGGACTGTCCCGCTGCGGCGGTGCACCCGGCGAACCAGGGCGTCCCAGTTGCCCGCGGCGTGACCGGGCTGGCCGCCCCAGTCCTGGCCGAGCAGGTCGAGCGCGGCGCGGAAGTGGAAGAGCGCCGGGCTGACCATCGCCGAGCGGGTCGGGAAGTGCACGTCGTGCTCGGCCAGCGACTTGGCGTTGCGGGTCAGCCGGTCCTGCAGATAGGTGGTGCCGGTCTTGGGGGCACCGATGTGCAGGTAGACGACCCGACTCATGTGCCAGATTGTGCCGTACCCGCGGCGGGCTCCCCGGCCAGGGCACGGACCACGGCCGAGGGGGACGGCCGGCCGAGCTGGCGGGCCATCCAGGCACTGGTCGCCGCGACCTGCTCCAGGTCGACGCCGGTCTCGATGCCGAGGCCGTTCAGCAGCCACACCAGGTCCTCGGTGGCGAGGTTCCCGGTCGCGCTCTTGGCGTACGGGCAGCCACCCAGGCCGCCCGCGCTCGCGTCGTACGTCGTGATGCCGGCCTGCAGGGCGGCGTAGGTGTTGGTCAGCGCCTGGCCGTAGGTGTCGTGGAAGTGCATGGCGAGCTGGTCGGTAGCCATCCCGGCCCCGACGAAGCCGCTGACCAGGGCCGTCACGTGCCCGGCGGTGCCGACGCCGATGGTGTCGCCGAGGCTCAGCTGGCTGGCCCCCAGGTCGAAGAGCCGCTTGCCGACCGAGACGACCTGCTCGACGGGCACCGCCCCCTCCCACGGGTCCCCGAAGCACATCGAGACGTAGGCGCGGACGTCGAGACCGGCCTCGCGGGCGCGGCGCACCGTGGGCTCGAACATCGCGAACTGCTCGTCCAGGCCCCGGTTGAGGTTCTTCTGGGCGAACGTCTCAGTCGCCGACCCAAAGATCGCGATGTGGCGCAGGCCGAGCTCGAGGGCCCGGTCCAGTCCGCGCTCGTTGGGGACCAGGACGGGCAGGTCGCGACCCGCCTCGCCCAGCAGGCCCATCAGCTCGGCGGCGTCGGCGAGCTGCGGCACCCACTTCGGGTGCACGAAGCTGGTGGCCTCGACGGTGGGGAGCCCCGCGGCCACCAGGCGCTGGATGAACTCGGCCTTGACCTCGGTGGGGACGAGCGCTTTCTCGTTCTGGAGCCCGTCGCGCGCTCCGACCTCGTAGATCGTGACCCGCTCGGGCATCGCGACGATCGGGGCGGCGTGGCTCGGGACGACGGTAGGGGTGCGCATCAGGCGGCTCCGGTCTCGGCGGTCTCGGCGGCTTCCACGACGAAGAGCCGGGCCCCGAGCGCCACCTGGGCCCCCACGACGGCCTCGACGCAAGCCACGGTGCCCGCGAACGGCGCCTTGAGGCTCAGCTCCATCTTCATCGCCTCCAGGGTTCCCAGGACCTCGCCCTCGGCGACCAACTGGCCCGTCCCGACGAGAACGTCCAGGACGGTGCCGGGCATCGGCGCCACGATGGTGCCGTCGCCGACGTCGGCGCCCTGGTCGGCGAAGACGTCGGGGCGGTCGAAGACGTGCCGGTGGCCCTCGTGGACCACCTCGACGGCGTGGGCGGCGACGTTGACCACGGCCTGTTGGCGACGTCCGTCGAGGCTGAGGACGACGACGTGCCGCTCGGCCGAGAGCTGGCGCACCTCGACGTCGTCGACGCGGCCGGCGGAGCCGTGGACCGGGCGGTCGACCCGGATCACCCGGTCGAGCTCGACGAACTGCGGGGCGGGCGGCGCACCGAGCCGGAACCCGTCCCCGTGGAAGGGGTCCCCGCTCTCGGTCTCGAGGGTCACGAGCATCGCCTGGGTCCAGGCCGCGAAGATCCGAGCCACGTCCGGACCCGGCTCGGCGACGGTGGCGGTGTCGAGCCAGGCGGTGTCGATCGTCGCGTCACGGAACTCGTCCGAGGCGACGAGCTCGCGCAGGAACCCGACGTTGGTGGTCAGGCCCAGCACGGCGGTGTCGTCGAGGGCGGCCAGCAGCGCGCGCCGGGCCGACTCCCGGTCCGGGCCCTGGACGACGATCTTGCCGAGCATCGGGTCGTACGACGTGCTGACGACCTGGCCGCTCTCGAGCGCGGCGTCGACCCGGGCGTGCTCGGGCCAACGCACCAGGGTGGCCGTCCCGGCCTGCGGGAGGAAGCCGTGGAAGGGGTCCTCGGCGTAGACCCGGGCCTCGATGGCGTGGCCCTGGAGCGTGATCTCGGCCTGGGTCATCGGCAGGGGCTCCCCGCCCGCGACCCGGAGCTGGAGCTGGACGAGGTCCAGCCCGGTCACCAGCTCGGTGACGGGGTGCTCGACCTGGAGGCGGGTGTTCATCTCGAGGAAGTAGACGCCGGTCTCGCCCTCGGCGGGCGCGAGGTCGAGGAGGAACTCCACGGTGCCGGCGTTCTCGTAGCCGACGTGGCGCGCGAGGGCGACCGACGACTCGGTGATCACCCGACGCACCTCGGCGCTGATCGTGGGCGCCGGCGCCTCCTCCAGCACCTTCTGGTGGCGACGCTGGGTGGAGCAGTCGCGCTCGAAGAGGTGGACCACGTTGCCGTGGGCGTCGGCCAGGACCTGGACCTCGATGTGGCGCCCGTGCTCGACGTACTTCTCCACGAGCATGGTGTCGTCGCCGAACGCGGAGAGCGCCTCGCGCTTTGCCGAGGCCACGGCGGCGTCGAACTCGCCCTGCTCGCGCACGATCCGCATCCCCTTGCCGCCGCCACCGGCAGCGGCCTTCACCAGCACCGGGAAGCCGGCATCCTCCCCGCGCGGCACGACGGGGACCCCGGCCGCCACGGCGATCTCGCGGGCGGCGTCCTTGCGGCCCATCCGGTCCATGACCTCGGCGGAGGGCCCGACCAGCTTGATCCCGGCGGCCTCGACGGCGCGGGCGAACTCGGCCCGCTCGGAGAGGAAGCCGTAGCCGGGGTGAATCGCGTCGGCCCCGGCCCCGAGTGCCGCGGCGACCACCGCGTCGATGTCGAGGTAGCTCTCGACGCGCACCGCCGCGTCGGCGGCGCGCACGTGCGGGGCCGCGAGGTCGAGGTCGGTGTAGATCGCGATGCTGCGCAGGCCCAGGGCCCGGCAGCCGCGGATGACCCGCAGCGCGATCTCGCCACGGTTGGCGATGAGGACGGTGTTGAGGGTCATGGAAGGACAGCTCCGAACGTCATGGGGTGACCTCACATCCTGAAGATGCCGTAGGAGGGCTCGGGGATGGGCGCGTTGGCCGCGGCGGCGAGCCCCATTCCGAGGACCCGACGGGTGTCGGCGGGGTCGATGATGCCGTCGTCCCAGAGCCTTGCGGTGGAGTAGTAGGGCGAGCCCTGGTGCTCGTACTGGTCGCGGATCGGGGCCTTGAAGCCCTCCTCGTCCTCGGCCGACCACTGCTCGCCGCGGGCCTCGAGGCCGTCGCGCTTGACGGTGGCCAGCACGCTCGCGGCCTGCTCGCCGCCCATCACCGAGATCCGGGCGTTGGGCCACATCCACAAGAAGCGCGGGTCGTAGGCGCGACCGCACATGCCGTAGTTCCCGGCGCCGAACGAGCCCCCGATGACGACGGTGAACTTCGGTACGACCGAGCAGGCGACCGCGGTGACGAGCTTGGCGCCGTCGCGGGCGATGCCGCGGTTCTCGTACTCGCGACCGACCATGAAGCCGGTGATGTTCTGCAGGAAGACCAGCGGGACCCCGCGCTGGTTGCACAGCTCGATGAAGTGCGCGCCCTTGAGGGCTGACTCGCTGAACAGGATCCCGTTGTTGGCGATGATGCCGACCGGGTAGCCGTGGATCCGGGCGAAGCCGCAGACCAGGGTCTCGCCGTACAGCTTCTTGAACTCGTGCATCCGGCTGCCGTCGACGATGCGGCGAATCACCTCGCGGACGTCGTACGGCGTGCGGGTGTCGGCGGGTACGACGTCGTACAGCGTCGCGGGGTCCTCGTGAGGATCCTCGGGCTCGTGCAGCGGGATCGACCCGGCCGTCGGGCGCTCGAAGGTGGCCACGATGCTGCGCACGATCGCCAGCGCGTGGGCGTCGTCCTCGGGGAGGTGGTCGACCACCCCGGAGGTGCGGGCGTGGACGTCGCCGCCGCCGAGGTCCTCGGCCGTGACGACCTCGCCGGTCGCCGCCTTCACCAAAGGCGGGCCGCCGAGGAAGATCGTGCCCTGGTTGCGGACGATGACGGTCTCGTCGGACATCGCGGGGACGTAGGCGCCGCCGGCGGTGCAGGACCCCATCACGCTGGCGATCTGGGGGATCCCCCGGGCAGAGAGGTTGGCCTGGTTGAAGAAGATCCGACCAAAGTGCTCGCGGTCGGGGAAGACCTCGTCCTGCATCGGCAGGAAGGCGCCACCGGAGTCCACCAGGTAGAGGCAGGGCAGGCGGTTGTCGGCGGCCACCGTCTGGGCACGCAGGTGCTTCTTGACCGTCATCGGGTAGTAGGTGCCGCCCTTGACGGTGGCGTCGTTGGCGACCACCACGCACTCGCGGCCGGCCACCCGGCCGATTCCGGTCACCACCCCGGCACTCGGGACGGTCTCGCTGCGCCCGTCGGTGCTGGGCGCGCCGTACATCCCGGTCGCGGCGAGCGGGCTCAGCTCCAGGAACGGGCTGCCCGGGTCGAGGAGCCGGTCCACGCGCTCACGGACCAGGAGCTTGCCGCGGTCGGTGTGCTTGGTGCGGGCCGCCTCGCTGCCGCCCTGACGGGCGACCGCCAGGCGTTCGCGCAGGTCCTCGACGAGCGTCCTCAGGTCCTCGGTCACCCGCCTAGGTTAGCGATCGTTAACCTCGCGGTCCAGTGACGGGGACCAAGGACCCGGGTGGCTCAGCCGCGGCCGGTCAGTCGGCTCCAGAAGCCGCCGCCCTGGCGCTCGGCCTTGGGGTGACCGGGGCAGCGCTGGGCCTTGGGGACGCCGGACAGAACCTGGTCGACGTGCTGGCCGCAGCCGGCCCAGCCGGTCTTGCCGCACTGACGGCACTTGACTGCTCGACACATGGTGGAACTCCTTCTTGATGGGTGGGTTCAGCTGTGGGAGAAGCGGATGTTCGGGAGGACGCGGGTCAGCCAGCGCGGCGACCACCAGGCCGCCCGGCCGGTGAGCCGCAGCAGCACGGGCAGCAGCACGAGCCGGACCAGGAAGGCGTCGAGGAGAACGGCGACGCCGAGCACGATGCCCATCTCCTTGGGCGGCAGTGGACCGGAGAGCGCAAAGGTGAAGAAGACCGCGACCATGACGGCGCCGGCGGCGAAGATCACCCGGCCCGAGTGGGCCAGCGACCCGACCATGGCGTCCTTCGGGTCCCCCGAGTGCTCATAGTGCTCCTTGGCGGAGGCGAGCAGGAAGACGGTGTAGTCCATCGCGATCGCGAAGATCATCGCAAAGAAGAAGACCGGCGCCCAGGCGTCGAGGAACCCCTGCGGCTCGAAGCCGAACAGGCTGGCGCCCCAACCCTCCTGGAAGACCATTCGCGCGACACCGAAGGCCGCGGCCGTGGACAGCAGACTGGCCAGCGTGCCGAGCAGCGCGATGAGCGGAGCCTGCAGGGCCACGAGCAGCAGCAGGAAGCCCAGCGCCAGGATGACGCCGATGACGAGTGGGGTCGAGCTGTCGAGCTGGCTCTTGAGGTCGAGGTTCTCGACCGCGGCGCCACCCACGACGGCCGAGGCCGGCAGGTCGGCGCGGAGCCGGTCGACGGTCTCGGAGAGCTGCGGGTCGGACGGGTCGACGCTCGGCACCGCCTGGATCAGGGCCAGGCCACTGCCGTCCGGGGCGTCCACGGCGGGCATCGCGCCGGAGATGCCGGAGTCGTCGGCCAGGACCGCGCCCGCGGCCTTCGCCTCGGACTGCTTCACCACGATCTGGAGGGTGCCGGGGGCACCGTCACCGAAGGACTCCTGCACCAGGTCGTAGCCGATCCGGGCGCTGGCGTCCTCCGGGAGCACCTTGATCGAGGGCATGGCGGTCTTCAGGCCGAGCACCGGAGCGGCGAGGGCGAGCAGGACGATGAGGGAGGCGAGGCCGAAGGCGATCGGGCGCTTCCAGAGGCGCTCTCCCCAGGCGGCGAACTTCGCCGAGCGGTGCTCGCCGGAGTGGACCCACGGCAGGGAGAGCTTGTTGATCCGCAGGTCGAGCTTGAACAGCACGAGCGGCAGCAGGGTGAGGGTCGCCGCCAGGACGAAGACCACGGCGAGCATGATCCCGCCCGCCATCGAGCGGAACGACGGCGACGGCACGAGCATCACGGCGGACAGCGAGATCAGCACCGTCGCCCCGGAGAGCAGCACCGCCTTGCCGGCGGTGTCCATGGTCTCGCCGATCGCCTCGCGCGCCGTGGAGTGGTCGCCCATCCGCGCGGCCCGGTAGCGGACCACCAGGAACAGGGCGTAGTCGATCCCCAACGCCAGCGCGAACATCATCGCGAAGTTCATCGCCCAGATGGAGACGGGCACGACGTGGTTGATCAGCACCAGCGAGCCGGCCGAGGCGACGAGCCCCGAGAGCGTGAGGATCAGCGGGAGCCCGGCCGCGACGAGCGCACCGAACGCCAGCACCAGGATCGCCAGCGTCACCGGCCAGGAGAACATCTCGGACGTGAGCATCGCGCTCAGGTTGGCCTCGTTGAAGTCCGACCAGAGCAGGGAGGCGCCGGTCGGGTTCACCTGGACACCCTGCGTGGTGAGGGCCTCGAGCGGCCCCTTGAGGTCGTCGGCCACCCGGACCATCGCGTTCGGGTCGGCACCCGCACCGGCCAGCAGGACCGCCGTACGACCGTCCTGGCTGAGCGTCGCGCCCGGTTGCGGCTGCACGACGTCGGCGATCCGGGTGTCCGCCTCTAGCAGCGCTGTGGCCCTGGCGAGGGCCGCCTTGCCGGCGCCCGAGGTCACAGGGCCGTCGGTGCTGCGTACGACGACCTGGATCGCGGTGCTGGCGTTGCCGCCGAAGTGCTCTTGGGCGAGTTCGCGGGCTGCCACCGACTCCGAACCGTCGGCCTGCCATCCCGCGCCAGAGAGCTCGGATTCGACCCTCGGTGCGAACGCCCCGAGACCGACGATCACCAGCAGCCACACCACCGTTGTCAGGCGCGCGTGGTCGGAGACCCAGACCCCCAAACGGCCCAGCGGACCCGGTCGGAAACCGATGGACGGGTCCGTTGATGGTGCTGCATGGCGGCGGGTGGCCGTCGACGTCATGATTTTCTCTTTCCGGTCAGAGTGCAGTTGCGTGGACAAGAAATGGGCTTTGAGGCGGGGAACTGGAGCAGCGTCTGGTCAGACGAGTGCGGGCAGCGCGCGGCGCGTTCAGCGAGGTACGGCCACGACGACCAGCGACCGGGTCGTGGCGCGGGACGCGCTCCGCCCGAGGGC
>JBKJLD010000006.1:0-20291 GCA_046597165.1 Nocardioides sp. | reverse complement strand
GGCAACAAGAACTCCTGATCCCGGATCACCGGACGATACGAACGCGCCATGCCCCATCATTTCGCGTCCAGCCCAAGATCGCACGCACCCGCCCCGGGCGATTTCGCAACAGCCACCGGATTCACAGGAAACTCCGCGGACACCGTCAGCGGTGGGAGCCGGGCGGCGGGTCGAGGAGCTTGGAGGCCAGCACGGCCGCCTGGGTGCGACGCTCCAGGCCCAGCTTGGCCAGGATGCTGGAGACGTAGTTCTTGACCGTCTTCTCCGCCAGGAACATCTGCTCCCCGATCTGACGGTTGGTGAGTCCCTCGGCGATGAAGGCGAGCAGCTTGAGCTCCTGCTCGGTCAGCTCGGCGAGCTCTGGTGCGGTGGCCGGCCCGTTGCGGACCCGCTCCAGCACCCGGGAGGTGAGCGAGGGGTCGATCAGCGAGTTGCCGCTGGCCACCTGACGCACCGCCGAGATCAGGTCGCTGCCCCTGATCTCCTTGAGGACGTAGCCGGCGGCCCCCGCCATGATCGCGGCGAAGAGCGCCTCGTCGTCGTCGTACGACGTGAGGATCAGCGCCTGGATGGTCGGGTCCACGGCGCGCACGGAGCGGCAGACCTCGATGCCCGAGCCGTCGGGGAGCCGCGCGTCCAGGACGGCGACGTCGGGCCGCAGCGCGGGGATCCGGTTGGTGGCGTCCTCGGCGGAGCCGGACTCGCCGACCACCTCGATGTCGCCGGCCCCCTCGAGCAGGAAGCGCAGGCCCTGGCGGACCACCTCGTGGTCGTCGAGCAGGTAGACGCGGATCTTCTCAGTCATGCCCACGTTCTACACCCCGCGTCCGACGGGCCGCAGGGCGCCACGGGAACGACCGGCCGGGTCCCCGAGGTCGACGACCCGGTCGACGAGGTCGAGACCGACCGTGCCGTGGGTGATCCACACGACGCTGCGCCCGGCCGAGCCCGCCAGCACCTCGTGAGCGAGCTCGGTGGCGGTGGCGTGGTCCAGGTGGGCCGTCGGCTCGTCCAGCACCAGGACCGGCTGGTCGGCGAGGAGCGACCGGGCCACCGCGATCCGGGCCCGCTCGCCGCCCGACACCCGTGCATGGCCGTCACCCAGCCAGGTGTCGAGCCCGGCAGGCAGGGTGTCCAGCCAGCCACCGAGCCGGGCCTGGCGCAGCGCCACCTCGACCTCCTCGTCGGTGGCACCCGGTCGGGCCAGCCGCACGTTCTCCACCAGGGTCGAGGCAAAGACGTGCGGGTCGTCGTCGACGAGTCCGACGCGGCGGCGTACGTCGTCGAGGCTCAACCTCGCGAGCTCGACCCCGGCGAGCTCCACCCGTCCGGCGCGGGGGTCGAGGAAGCGCAGCAGGAGTGCCGCGAGGGTGCTCTTGCCGGAGCCGGAGGGTCCCACCACCGCCACACGCTCGCCGGGGACGACCGCCAGGTCCAGCCCGCTCAGGGCATCGTCCTCACCCCAGCCCGCGCTCAGTCCGTCCAGGACCACGCGGTGTCCCCGGCCGGCGGCCACGGCGCCAGCCGGTTCGCTCACCGCGGGTTCGAGGCCCGCGAGTCCGTCGAGGCGCTCCTGCGCGGCGCGGGTGCGGACCGCCAGGGCCCCCGCGTCGGCCACTGGGAGCACGACGTCGACCAGGGCGAGCGGCAGCAGCACCAGCAGGGCGGCGAGCGGTCCGGACAGCCCACCCTCGGCCACCGCGGGTGCGGCGAGCAGGGCCATCGCCCCGACGCCGAGCCCCCCGGCGAGGAGCACCGTGGCCCGAGCCAGCCCCAGCCAGGTCGCGGCCCGGACCGAGCCGCGACCGAGCGCGTCACTGGTGGCGGCGACCGCGCGTACGGCGGCCGGCTCGGCCTGCCACATGACCAGCTCGGTGGCCAGCGCCATGGTGTCCACGACCTGCGAGGAGAGGGCCGCCCGACCGGTCACCGCGGTGCGCTCGGCACGCCGGGCGCCGATGCGGGCGAGCAGGAAGGCGCCCAACCCGCCCAGGAGTGCGCACGCCGCCACGACCAGCGCGGCGACGGGCAGCAGCAGGCCGGCGACGGAGGTGGCCAGGGCGGCCACGACGACCAGCTGCCGGACCGGCATCCGCACCCGCAGCTCGCGGTCGACCACGCTGTCGACGTCGTCGACGATCGAGGCGAGGACGTCGCCGCGCCGTCGCCCGAGCCGGCCGGGGGTCAGTGGGACCACCGCGTCGTACACCTGGACGCGCCGCTCGGCGAGCAGCCGCAGCGCGACGTCGTGGGAACGCAGCCGCTCGACGTAGCGCAGCACCGGGCGACCGAGGCCGAAGGTGCGGACGCCGACGATGGCGACCATCAGGGTCAGCATGGCCGGCCGGTAGGACGCCTGCACGATCAGCCAGCCTGCGGTGGCCGTCAGCGCGACCCCGGAGGCCGAGGCGAGGGCGCCGACGAGCGTGCTGCCCAGCAGGGCGGCCCGGGGGCTCGTGGCTGCCGGTGCGGGCTCGTCGAGCGCTTGGGGTACGCCGGCGGCGCGCGGGCGGCGTACGGTCGGGGCCCCAGTGCGGGCGCCAGTCGGGGCGCCGGTGGGCGCCGGCAGGCGGACGACGTGGTCGGCGAGGTCGACCAGGGCGGGTCGGTGGGCCACGACGACGACCCCGCAGGTGTGGGACAGCTCGACGATGGTGTCCGCGATGATCTGCTCGGTCACGACGTCGAGGTGGGCGGTCGGCTCGTCCAGGAAGACCCAGGAGCGGCCACCGACCACGGCCGCCACCACGATCCGGGCGAGGGCCAGACGGGCGCGTTCCCCGGCCGACAGGGTGGTGCCGTCCTCGCCCACCGCTGTGGCGAGGCCGGCGGGCAGGGCGAGGATGCGCTCCTCGAGGGCGACGCGGCGCAGCGCCGACCACAGGTCGGCGTCGGACGCGCCGGGGGCTCCCAGTCGGAGGTTGTCGGCGACGCTGCCGGGCAGGAAGGCGGGTTGCTGGGGCAGCCAGGCGATCCGGGCGCGCCACGACTCACCGCCGACGGGCTGGTCACCGACGCGGATCTCTCCGTCCACCACACCGTCGCGGTGACCGAGCAGTCCGGCGGCTGCGGCGAGCAGGGTCGATTTCCCGCAGCCCGAGGGGCCGACGAGGGCGGTCACGCCACGGGCGGGGAGGCGGGCGCTGAGGGCGTTCAGAGCCGCCACCTGACGGCCCGGGAATCGCACGGTCAGCCCCTCGACCACGAGGTCGCCGTCCGGGGGTGCCGGCAGAGTGGGCTCGGTCGCCGCGTCGACCAGCGCGCTGACGGTCTCGAAGGTCGCCACCCCCTCGGCGGAGGCGTGGAACTCGGCTCCGACCCGGCGCAGCGGCCAGTAGGCCTCCGGAGCCAGGAGCAGGACGACCAGTGCCGTGCGCAGGTCGAGGTGACCGGCGGCCAGCCGGACGCCGACCACGACGGCGACCAGCGCCACGGACAGGGTGGCGACCAGGTCGAGCACCGCCGAGGAGGCGAAGGCGACGCGCAGGGTGCTCATGGTCGCGCGGCGGTAGCGGTCGGTGATCTCGCGGATGGTGCGGGACTGGGCCTGCGCGCGGCGAAACGCGACGAGGGTGGGCAGGCCACGCATCACGTCGACGAAGTGACCCGACAGCGCCGCCATCGCGCGCCACTGGGACTCGGCGCGGTCGCGGGTGGCCAGGCCGACGAGGGCACCGAAGACCGGGATCAGCGGGAGCGTCGCGAGGACGATGCCGGCGCTCAGCAGGTCCTGCGTGGCGATCGCCACGACCGTCACCGCGGGCAGGACCCCGGCGAGGACGAGGGCGGGGACATAACGGGTGAGGTACGGCTCGGAGGCCGCCACGCCACGGGTGGCCAGGACGGCGGTCTCCCCCGTGGATCCCTCGGTCTCGCCGGCGGCCCGGCGGCGCAGCAGCGCCGCGACCAGCCGACGACGCAGGTCCGTGCCGACGAGCGCCGCCGCGCGGGCGGCCAGGGCGTCCACGGTCCAGCCCGTTGCGGCCCGTGCCGCGAAGCAGGCCAAGGTCAGGGCCGCCCAGAGCAGGACGTCGCGACCGTCGAGCGCGGCGATCACCAGTCCGGTCACCAGCCAGGCCTGTCCGACGACCAGGAGGCTCCCGACGCCACCGGCGACCACGACCCCCACCAGGGGGCGGGCCGCCGGCCTCAGCTGACGTCGTACACGCGGGTCGGACGGCCTCACGACACCGGCTCGGGCGCGCGCTCCGGGATGTGGTGCACGGAGATCCGCTGCCGGAAGACCCAGTAGGTCCAGCCCTGGTAGACCAGCACGACCGGGGTGAAGAGCACCGCGACCCAGGTCATGATCTTCAGGGTGTACGCCGTGGCCGCGGCGTTGGTGGTCGTGAGGCTGAGACCGTCACCCAGCGAGGTGGGCATCACGTCCGGGAAGAGTGCGGCGAAGAGACCGGCGACGGTCAGGGCGATCGCCACGAAGGTGCCGAGGAAGCCCCAGCCCTCCCGCGCCGCGCTGACCGCGGCCAGCCCGGCCAGCAGGCACCCGGCGGCACCCACGAAGAGGAGCGCCGAGGCGACCGAGCCGGTCTGGATCTGGGTCCACAGCAGGAACACCACCGCCGAGACCGCCGCCAGGACGCCGATCCGGCCGGCCAGGCTGCGGGCCTCGCGCCGGATCGGACCGTCGGTCTTGAGCGAGATGAACATCGCCCCGTGGGTCAGGAAGAGCAGCAGGGTGGTGACGCCGCCCAGCAGGGCATAGGGGTTGAGCAGGTTGAAGAACCCACCGACGTACTCCCCCGACGCGTCCAGCGGCACCCCGCGCACGATGTTGGCGAAGGCGACGCCCCAGAGCAGCGCAGGGACCGTGGAGCCGATCACGATGGCGAGGTCCCAGCGCGCGCGCCACGTGGCGTCGTCGCGCTTCGCGCGGTACTCGAAGGCGAGCCCCCGCACGATCAGGGCTAGCAGGATCAACAGCAGCGGGAGGTAGAAGCCGCTGAAGAGCGTGGCGTACCACTCCGGGAAGGCGGCGAAGGTGGCGCCGCCGGCCACCAGGACCCAGACCTCGTTGCCGTCCCAGACCGGGCCGATGGTGTTGATGAGGACCCGGCGCTCGGTCTCGGTGCGGCCCAGGACGGGGAGCAGCATGCCCACCCCGAAGTCGAACCCCTCGAGGGCGAAGTAGCCGATCCACAGGACGGCGATCAGGCCGAACCAGACGGTGGTGAGTTCCATGGAGAGTCTCCCTGCTCAGTACGCGAAGGCGAGCGGACGGTCGGCGTCGAGGGGCGCGTCGGGATCACGCGGTTCGACGAACGGGTCGGCACCCCGGTGGATGTAGGTGAGCATCAGGCGGACCTCGATGACCATCAGGACGGCGTAGAGCAGGACCAGTGCGATCAGCGAGATCAGCGCCTCGGTCACGCTGACCCCCGGCGAGACCGCCCGCTCGGTGGTCATCAGGCCGAAGACCGCCCAGGGCTGGCGCCCCATCTCGGTGAAGATCCAGCCGAACGAGTTGGCCAGCAGGGGCCCGAACGGCAGGCCCACGGCCAGCCACACCCACATCCGGCCGACTGGCGAGCGGCCCCGTCTGGTGCCCCAGAGGATCATCGCTGCGGCCGCCGCGGCGGCCAGGCCGAGTCCGATCATGATCCGGAAGCTCCAGTAGGTGACCGGGATGACGGGCGTGTAGTCACCCGGCGAGTAGTAGGTCGCGCCCGGGTCCGCGCCGTACGTCGTCTGGTACTGCTCGCGCAGCTGGTTGATGCCCTCGACCCGGCCGTCGGTCGTGCCGGTCGCGAGGAAGGAGAGCAGGTTGGGGACCTTGACCGAGAACTTCTCCTGGGTGCCGTCGAGGCTGCCGAGGGTGAAGATCGAGAACCCGGCCGAGTCCTCGGTGTCGTAGAGGGCCTCCGCGGAGGCCATCTTCATCGGCTGGACCTCGGTCATGATCTTGCCCTGGATGTCACCGCTGACGGCCACTCCGAGCCCGGAGACCAGGACCACCAGGGCACCGACGCGGGCGGCGTGGCGGTACATCGTGCGGTCGCCCTCGTCCCTGGTGCGGCGCATCGACCACATCGCCACGCCGACCACGAAGCCGGCGCCGGTCATGTAGGCCGCGAGCACCGTGTGGGGGAAGGTGACCAGCTGGACCTTGTTGAACATCACCGCGGCGAAGTCGTGGAGCTCGGCGCGGCCGGTCTTCGGGTTGAAGGCGTAGCCGACCGGGTGCTGCATCCAGGAGTTCGCGGCGAGGATGAAGTACGCCGACAGCAGGGTGCCGACGTGGACCGCCCAGATGCACGCTGCGTGCAGCCGGGGCGAGAGCCGGTCCCAGCCGAAGATCCACAGGCCCAGGAAGGTCGACTCGAGGAAGAAGGCGAGCAGCCCCTCGATCGCGAGCGGCGCACCGAAGATGTCGCCGACGAAGCGGGAGTAGTCGCTCCAGTTCATGCCGAACTGGAACTCCTGCACGATGCCGGTCACGACACCGATGGCGAAGTTGATCAGGAAGAGCTTCCCGAAGAACTTCGTCAGCCGCAGCCAGTGCGGGTTGCGGGTGCGGACCCAGGCCGTCTCGTAGCCCGCGACGATCGCCGAGAGGCCGATCGTGATGGGGACGAAGAGGAAGTGATAGACGGTGATGATGCCGAACTGCCAGCGTGCGATGTCAACGACGTCCACAAGTGCTCCTGTATCCAACGCGCGGGTGTGACCTCGCTGAGCGTAGGAAGAGCCGCGGGTACTCCGGGACTGCCGGACGAACCCAGTTGCAGGGACCTAGGTCCCGTGGGAGCCGTTCGGGTCAGGGACGCCGGTCCCGGAAGTGTGGGGCGCGGCCCTCCTTGCGCGCGGCCGTCGCCTCCTCGAAGTTGTCGGTCAGCAGGCGCAGGTAGAGCTGGCCCAGCCCCTCGGAGGTCACGTGGGCCTCGAGCGAGGTGGCGGCGAGGCCGGCATGCAGGGACTTCTTGGTCAGCTCGACCCCCGGCTGGGAGAAGCCCGCGATGCGTTGTCCCATCGCCACGGCAGCACCGACCACGTCCGCCTCGACGCCCGAGACCAGGCCGATCCGCTCGGCCTCCTCGGCCCGCACGTCGCGACCGGTCAGCATGATCTCCGCGGCCCGGGTCGACCCGACCGCGCGTGGCAGCAGGAAGCTCAGCCCGAGCTCGCTGGCGGTCAGCCCGTTGTTGATCCCGGCCGCCCGGAAGTAGGCCTCGGGCCCGGCCAGCCGCAGGTCGCAGGCGAGCGCGAGGCACAGGCCGCCACCGATCGCGGCACCGTTGACGGCCGCGATCACCGGCTGGTGCAGACGGCGCAGGGTCAGCACGACGTCCTCGAGAAGCTCCATCGAGCGCAGCGCGTACGTCGGGCGGGTGAGCCCCTCGACGTGCGGCGGGGCACCCGAGGACTCCTGGTCGGCGCCGGAGCAGAAGCCGGCTCCGGCGCCGGTCACCACGATCGCGCGGACGGCGTTGTCGTGCCCGAGCTCCACGAGCGTGTCGCGGAACGGCACCATCACGTCGAACGACATGGCGTTCATCCGCTCGGGGCGGTTCAGGGTGACGACGGCGACCTCGGGGGTGGGCCGCTCGACCAGGACGAAGCTCACGATGGTCCTCCTCACACGCTCAGCAGGACCGAGGAGCCGTGACCGAAGAGCCCCTGGTTGGCGGTGATGCCGACCCGGGCCCCCTCGACCTGGCGGCCGGTGGCCTGGCCGCGCAGCTGCCAGGTGACCTCGCAGACCTGGGCCAGCGCCTGAGCGGGCACGGCCTCGCCGAAGCAGGCCAGGCCGCCGGACGGGTTGACCGGGATCCGGCCGCCGATCGTGGTCTCGCCCGCCCGCAGCAGGGCCTCGGCCTCGCCCGGCTTGCAGAGCCCGATCTCCTCCATCCAGTCCAGCTCGAGCGCGGTCGAGAGGTCGTAGACCTCGGCCAGGCTGACGTCCTCGGGGCCGAGCCCGGCCTCCTCGTACGCCGCGTGCGCGATCGACTCCTTGAAGGTGCGCTCGGGGACTCCGGCCACCGCGCTGGAGTCGGTCGAGAGGTTGGGCATGTCCAGGACCATGTTGGGAAAGGTCGGGGTGACCGTCGAGATCGCGCGGACCCGGACCGGGTCGCTCAAGCCGTGGCGGCGCGCATAGTCGAGGCTGGTCAGCACGACCGCCGCGCCGCCGTCGGAGGTGGCGCAGATGTCGAGCAGGTGCAGGGGGTCGGAGACGACGGCGCTGCCGAGGACGTCATCGACGCTCACCTCCTTGCGGTAGCGCGCGTTGGGGTTGGCCAGACCGTGGCGGGCGTTCTTGACCTTGACCCGCGCGAAGTCCTCCGGGGTGGCGCCGTAGAGGCCCATCCGACGCCGGGCATACATCGCGAAGTACGCCGGGTTGGTCATCCCGAGCAACCGGAAGCGCAGCCAGTCGGGGTCGTCCCAGCGCTCGCCCGCATTGGGAGCCAGGAACCCCTTGGGCGTGGTGTCGGCGCCGACGACCAGGGCCACCTCGCACATCCCGGCCAGGATCCGGGCCCGGGCCGTGTCCAGCGCCTGGGCACCCGTCGCGCACGCGGCGTACGACGTGGCGACGCTGGCGCCGTTCCAGCCGAGCGCCTGGGCGAAGGTCGCGCCGGCGACGTAGCCGCCGTAGCCGTTGCGGACGGTCTCCCCGCCCACGACGAGGCCGACGTCACGCCAGTCGACCCGGGCATCGGCGAGCGCGGCCCGGGCCGCGTGCACGCCGTACGAGACGAAGGATCGGCCCCACTTGCCCCAGGGGTGCATGCCGACCCCGGCGACGGCGACGTCGTTGCTCATCTGTCGGCCTCCTGGCCCAGCTCGACGACGGGCTTCCAGCGCCAGATGGTGCGCTCGCCGGTCTCGTCGGAGTAGAGCGTCTCGACGACCAGCTCGACCTCGGCGCCGACGGTGAGGTCGGCGACGCCGTACCCGTGAGCCACCTGACCCAGGACGACCAGGCCCTCGGGCAGCTCGACCGCGGCGAGCGCGAAAGGCTCGTAGGGGTCGGCCGCGGGGACGTAGGGCGGCGGCGGTTGGTACTGCGCGTCGGTGTAGGACCAGATCCGGCCCCGGCGGGAGAGCTCGACGTCCACGAACGTCTCGCCCGCACAGGCCGGGTTGCGGCAGAAGCCCGGCCCGCCGTCGGGGGCGGTGCGGGGGAAGAAGACCGTCGCGCACGTGGTGCAGCGCGAGCCCACCAGGGCGGGCTCGGCACCGGTGGTGAACCAGCCCTCGATCGCGGGTGTTGCCGTCATGTCGCCCCTCTGGTCGAGACCAAAACTAGAACAGGTTCTGATCATGTCAGGAGGTTCTCTGCTCGGCCAGTCACCCCCACCAGTTGGTCACCCGCAGGTGAGCGCCAGCTGCTGGGCAGGGCTGCGGCGCGCGGCTCAGCCGCGCGCGAGGAACATCAACAGGTCCTGGCGGGTCAGCACGCCGACCGGCTTGCCGTCCTCCTGGACCAGGACGGCGTCGGAGTTCTCCAGCAGCTTGACCGCGTCGCGGGCCGCCTCGGTCGAGCCGATCGTGGGCAACGCCGGGGACATGTGGTCCTCGACCGGGTCGGTCAGGCGGGCGGTCCCGGCGAAGAGCGCATCGAGCAGGGTCCGCTCGGAGACCGAGCCGGCCACCTCGGCGGCCACGATCGGCGGTTCGGCCCGGACGACCGGCATCTGCGAGACGCCGTACTCCTGGAGGATCTGGACCGCCTCCGCGATCGTCTCGGCCGGGTGGGTGTGCACCAGGTCGGGCAGCCGCCCGTCCTTGCCGCGCAGCACCTCGCCCACGGTCTGGGAGCTGGCCTCGGCACCCTCGACGGCGAAGCCGTACTGGCCGAGCCACTCGTCGTTGAACACCTTGGTCAGGTAGCCGCGACCCGAGTCGGGCAACAGTACGACGATGACGGCGTCCTCACCCTCGGGCGTCCCGGCCAGCTCGTGGGCCAGCTGCATCGCGGCGTACGCCGCCATCCCCGACGAGCCACCGACCAGCAGCGCCTCTTCGCGGGCCAGGCGGCGGGTGTAGGCGAACGAGTCGGCGTCCGAGACCTCGATGATCCGGTCCGCGACGTCGCGGTCGTAGCACTCGGGCCAGAAGTCCTCGCCCACGCCCTCGACGAGGTAGGGGCGCCCGCTGCCACCGGAGTAGACCGAGCCGGCCGGGTCGGCTCCGATCACCTGGACCTTCGGGTTCTGCTCCTTGAGGTAGCGCCCGATGCCGCTGATGGTGCCGCCGGTGCCGACACCGCAGACGAAGTGGGTGACCTTGCCCTCGGTCTGCGCCCAGATCTCCGGGCCCGTGGTCTCGTAGTGCGAGCGCGGGTTGTTGGGGTTGGAGTACTGGTCGGGCTTCCAGGCGCCCGGCTGCGAGGAGAGCCGGTCGGAGACGTTGTAGTAGGAGTCGGGGTGCTCGGGGGCCACCGCGGTCGGGCAGACGACCACCTCCGCGCCGTACGCCTTGAGGACGTTGCGCTTGTCCACACTGACCTTGTCGGGGCAGACGAAGATGCAGTTGTAGCCCTTCGCCTGGGCCACCATGGCCAGCCCGACGCCGGTGTTGCCCGAGGTCGGCTCGACGATCGTGCCGCCCGGCTGGAGCTCACCCGAGGCTTCGGCGGCCTCGATCATCCGGGTCGCGATGCGGTCCTTCACGGAGCCACCGGGGTTGAGGTACTCGACCTTCGCCAGGACCATCGGCCCGTGCTCGTGATCGAGGGTGGGCCCGTCGGGAGTGGTGAGGGCCCGGGACAGCCTCAGCAGCGGGGTGTTGCCGATGAGGTCCAGGAGAGAGTTCACATACTGCATTGCGCCAATCTAGAGGCCCGCGTCCAGAAGGGGCCAAACGTGCCCGACCCGACCCGGCCTCCGTAGAGTGACCGCCGTGGGAAAAGCCGGGGCAGCGCGCAAGCTCGCGGCCGCAGCCGCCTATGGCGGCGGCGGCCTCTCCGTGCTGGGCGCCGGTCTCTACGGGATCCTGACCGCCGAGGCCAAGGTGGCTCGGAAGGCGATCGGCGAGTTCAGCAACCAGCCGCCACCGGACTCCACCGGCTGGTACGGCCGCGGGCGGCCCGGGCCGGCCCTCAAGATCGCGCTGCTCGGTGACTCCAGCGCCGCCGGCTATGGCGTCAGCCGGGTCGAGGAGACGCCCGGGGCGCTGCTGGCCAGCGGCCTGGCCGAGCGCGCCGACCGGCGCGTCTATCTGCGCGAGTTCGCCGTGGTCGGCGCCCAGTCTGCCGACCTCGACGCGCAGATCGACCGGACCCTGCCGATCGAGCCGGATGTGGCAGTGATCCTGATCGGCGCCAACGACGTCACCCACACCGTGCTGCCTTCGCAGTCCGTGCGCCAGCTCTCGGAGGGCGTCCGCCGCCTGCACGAGGCAGGTGTCGCGGTAGTCGTCGGCACCTGTCCCGACCTGGGCACCATCAAACCGATCGCTCCCCCGCTCAAGCAGGTCGCCCGCTCGTGGTCGCGTCGGCTGGCCGCAGCCCAGACCATCGCGGTCCTGGAGGAGGGCGCCCGCACCGTCTCGCTGGGCTCGATCCTGGGACCGGAGTTCGCCGCGGCTCCGGCTCTGCTCTTCGGCCCCGACCAGTTCCACCCTTCGGTCGACGGCTACCGCTCGCTCGCGGCGGTGCTGCTCCCGTCGACGATGGCCGCTCTGGGCCTGATCCCCGACGACGAGGCCCACCCGGTGGCGTTCCGCGGCGAGGGTGTCCTCCCCGTTGCCCGGGCTGCGGTCCGCGCCGTCAACCACCCCGGAACCGAGCTCGACGGCACCGAGGTCGGTGGCGCGCGCCGCGGGGTCCGCGGCCTGTGGGTCGAGCTGCGGCACCGCCGCCGGCACCTCCAGACCGAGGTCGAGGCTCCCGCGGACACCGACGAGCCCGAGAGCTGACCGGGCACTCTGGGGCACTCCCAACCGGCCGACCGGGCAGTTTGGGGCATTCCCAACCGGCCGACAGGGCAGTTTGGGGCATTCCCAACCGGCCGACAGGGCACTCCGAGGCACTCCGAGACACTCAACCGTCCGAGTCTTCCGCCGCAGCCCGAGCGCACCTCGCACCGAGGAGGAAGCGGGCCGCTAGAAATGACACTGACCGGGCACCTCTGGTCGCCAGAAGTGCCCGGTCAGGGCATTGAGAGTGCCGGAAAGTGCCCGGTCGACGTGCTGAGAGTGCCTCAGAGTGCCCGGTCAGTCGGAACTGAAGATCGCGAGGATGCGCAGCAGGTTGGTGTAGATCCACACCAGGCTGACGGTCAGCCCGAACGCGGCACGCCACGACTCGGACTCGGGGAGGCCGGCGGCGACGCCCTTCTCCACGAAGTCGAAGTCGAGGATCAGCATGAAGACGCCGAGCACGAGGCCGACCACCGAGAACAGCAGGCCCATCCCGCCGAAACCGAACAGACCGAGCTGGCTGCCGAACGCCCCGAGCACCATCTCGAGCAGGCCGAGACCGACCATCCCGAACATCGCCGCGACGACGAAGGTGCGGAACTTGTTGCCGACCTGGATGTTGAAGAACTTGTACGCCGCGAGCGTTCCGGCGAAGGCGGCGAAGGTCCCGATCACGGCCTGCGTGACGATCCCTTCGGCGTTCGGGAACATGCTCTCGAAGAACTTGCTGAGCGCGCCGAGCGCGACACCCTCGAGTGCGGCGAAGGCCATCACCAGAGGCGGGCTGATGATGCGCTTGAAGGAGTTCACCATCGAGAGTGCGAAGGCGCCCAGCGAGCCGATCATCAAGGCGCCGTAGAGCTTGCTCGCGTTCGCCTGGTCGGTGATGTCACCGGTGAACAGCCACGTGACCACCGCGAAGGCGAGCACGATGCCGAGCGTGATGCCGGTCTTCTGCACCACCGAGTCGATGGTCATCCGCTCGCCGGGCGTGGTGTGGGTGGGGGACGTGGGCGAACCAACGCCCCAGGTGGAGGGGTCGTTGGCGTAGGTGGTCGCGCCCTTGCCGTTGAACTGGTCGGAGCGCTGGAACACCGGGTTGCTGCTCTGCATGTGGTCTCCTCCTTGGAGGCCGGGGGCGGACGTCCGTCTGACGCGCCACCCAACGAACTGAGCCCAGTCTAGATGGGCTCTCCTGTTACAACGTCCCCACGGGTCCGGGCGTTCCCGTTTCGTCGAGACTGAGGTGGAGATGGTGGCGGGCGTGGGCGATCGCCGCCGGCGTGTCGGGGAAGATGTGGGCGCCCCGACGCAGGCGCTCGGACACCCCCAGCCGGGCCAGCACCTCGTCGTGGACCGGGTCGATGCCCGACAGCAGGACAACGATGCCGCGGTGCTCGAGCCGGGTGATCGCCTCGTCGAGGATCCCGGCGCCCGTGGCGTCGATGGTCGAGACCCGCGACATGCGCAGGATCACCACGCGTACGTCGGCGACCTCGGTCAGCTCGAGCAGGAACCGGTGGGCCGCGGCGAAGAAGAGCGGCCCGTCGAGCCGGAAGGCGACAATGTGCTGGGCGAGCAGCGCCCGCTCCTCCTCGGTGTGGTCCCCGTGGTCCAGCGGGACCTCCTCCAGACGCACGCTGCGGGCGACCGAGCGCAGGGCGAGTACGACGGCCACCCCGATCCCGACCGCGACGGCCGTCACCAGGTCGACGGCCACGGTGATCGAGAAGGTCAGCACCAGGACCGCCGCGTCCGCGCGCGTCGAACGCACGAGTGCGTGCAGCGAGGCCACCTCGACCATGCGCACGGTGGTCGCGAGCAGTACGCCGGCCAGGGCCGCCATCGGGATCCTGGAGACCAGGGGCGCCAGGGTCGACACGATGACGAGCAGGGCCACGGCGTGAGTGAACGCCGCAACCTTCGAACCGGCGCCCGAGCGCACGTTGACCGCCGTACGCGCGATTGCGGCCGTGGCGGGGATGCCCCCGAAGAGAGGTACGGCGAGGTTGGCCAGGCCCTGGCCGAAGAGCTCACGGTCGGGATCGTGGGACTCCCCCACGCTCATGGCGTCGGCCACGCTGGCCGACAGCAGGCTCTCGAGGGCCGCCAGGGCGGCGACTGCGAGGGCGGCCGGCAGCACCGCAGGGATCAGGCCGACATCGAGAAAGGAGAGCGAGGGCGCGGGCAGGCCGGCCGGAAGGCTCCCGAGGCGAACCAGCGGCAGCGAGAAGAGCTCGGCAAGCACCGTGACCACGACGATCGCCACCAGGGAGAACGGGATCCGCGGGTGCCAGCGGGCCCCGACCAGCATCACGACGGCGACGCCCAGGGCCGTGCCCAGCGGCAGGACGTGCGGCGCGTCCAAGAACCGGCCGGCAGCGTCGGCGGCGACCTGCCAGACCCGGTCGTGGCGGCCCGCGGTCACGCCCAGCGCGGCCGGGACCTGCTGGAGTGCGATCACGACGGCGATCCCGGCCGTGAACCCCTCGACCACCGGCGCGGGCAGGTAGCGCACATAGCGGCCCAGCTTCAGCGCTGCCATCGCGATCAGGACCACCCCGGCGAGGGCGCCCACGAGGAGCACCC
Source organism: Nocardioides sp. (assembly GCA_046597165.1). Lineage (GTDB taxonomy): Bacteria > Actinomycetota > Actinomycetes > Propionibacteriales > Nocardioidaceae > Nocardioides. Next base: position 5,816 of record JBKJLD010000006.1, on the reverse strand, counting down.
CGGGACCGCCGAACTCGTGGACGACCGGCACCAGGACGACCGTCATCGCCCCGGTCGGCCCGGAGACCTGAAGGTTGGAGCCGCCGAAGATCGCGGCCACCGCCCCGGCCACGATCGCCGTGATCAACCCGGCACGGGCCCCCATCCCGGACGTTGCGCCGAAGGCCAGCGCGAGTGGCAGCGCCACGACGGCCACGGTCAGGCCGGCGACCAGGTCGTGGCGCGGGCTACGTCGTACGGCGTCCCAGTCGGCGCGGGTGGGGAGCAGGGCGATCAGGCGCGGGAGTGCTCCGGTGCCACTCATGCGGGCCGGTCGGCGGAGCGCAGCTCGGTGAGCAGCTGTTCCTGTTCGGTGAGCATCGAGGTGAGGATGTGTCTGGCCGCGCGCAGCAGGTCGGCGACCTCCGACGTGCTCAGGGTGTAGATCGTGGCGGACCCCTCCCGAGAGGAGGTCACCAGTCCCGCACGCCGCAGGACACCGAGCTGCTGGGAGAGGTTGGAGGGCTCGAGGCCGATGTCGGCCAGCAGCTCGTGAACCGCCCGCGGACCGTCCTGGAGGAGCTCGAGGACCCTGATCCGCGTGGGATGCCCGAGCGTGCGGAAGAAGTCGGCCTTGGCCTGGTAGAGCGGAACGCTGAGGGGCATGGGACCAAGTGTACACGTCATCACATGAAGAAGTCTTCATGTGTGGAAGGGTCTGAAGATCGATTCGGGCTCAACGCAGGGGGAACTCCGGGTGGTGGCGGTGAGCCTGAGCGGTCCGGCGCAGGTTGTTGACCGCCGCGGGCGCCCGGCGCGGATCCTCGACGAGGCCTCGGGGCTGGCCCGGGTGGTGCCCCCGCTGGGATTCGAACCCAGACTGGATCGCTTTTAAGGCGATTTCCTCTGCCGGTTGGGATACGGGGGCGGGGTGGGTCGGCCTATAAGTAGGTCCTGCGGGCGTAGATCGCGTGCGCCCCCGCAACGCGGTCCAGGAAGAGCAGCCCCGAGCAGTGGTCGATCTCGTGCTGCAGCGCCCGGGCCTCGAAGGCGTCCGCGGCCATGAGCACGTGCTCGCCGGTGCCGGGCAGCTCTCCTCGTACGACGAGGCGCGCGGGTCGCTTCACGTCGCCCGTGAGATCGGGCACGCTCATGCACCCCTCCCGCGCCTTCTCGTTGCGACTGGACTCCACGACCTCAGCGTTGCACAGGACGAAGGTGCCGTGGTGCTGTCGTGTCTTGGGGTGCTCCGCCACGTCGACGCAGAACATCTGCACCCCGACGCCCACCTGCGGGGCGGCGAGGCCCACACACCCCGGGCTGACCCGCATGGTCGCGACCAGGTCGGCGGCGAGCTGAACCATGTCGGGGGCGGTCGGGTCGACCCGGTCGCCGGGTGTCGACAGGACAGCCGCAGGGGCGCGGACGACGTCGAGGAGCCGCCCTTCGACACCCAGCTCGGTCTCCGACCAGGCGACCACCCGGTCGTTGGTGCCAGGACCGGTCACAGGTCGTCGGCCTCCGCCTCACGCAGGGTCGCGCCGACGCCGAGCTCGCCGGCGACCCGCTGGATGGCGGCGTCAACGGCAGCCGGGTCCGCACCGGCGGGCAGGTCGATCTCGGCGATCAGCAGGTAGAGCTCGCCGACCAGCCGGGTCGTCAGGTCGGTGATGTTGCCGCCCACCCGCGCAACCTCCGCGACGATCGAGGAAACGATCCCGGGCCGGTCTGCCCCGTGGACGGTGAGCACCCACGCCGTACCGCCGGCCGCTCCGGCCCCCTCCGCGGGGACCTCGCGCACCGTCACGGTGAGCGTGCCCGCTTCGGTGAGCGGCGCGAGAGCGGACTCGATCGCTGCGCCGGCGACCGACCCCGCGCAGACCAGCGTCATCGCGAAGTGACCGCGCAGCAGGGTCATCGTGGAGTCCTCGAGGTTGAGACCGAGGCCGGCCAGCTTCCCCGTGGTCTCGGCGATGATGCCGGGGCGGTCGTGGCCGAGGACGGTGATGGCGTGGAGGGTCACCCGGGGAGTATCTCAACCCCGGTCGCGGCCGCGCGAGCGAGGACGTCGTCGAGCATCGGCTCGGTGAGCCTCCCGGTGAAGGTGTTCTGCTGGCTGGGGTGATAACTGCCCAGCAGGACCACGTCGCGCGCCGGCCCGGACAGGTGCGCCTGCGCACCATGACCGAACCGTGGCTTGGGCCGTGGCACCTCCCAGCCGAGGGCGCGGAACGAACGGAGCGCGGCGTCCCAGCCGTAGGAGCCCAGCGCGACCACGACCCGCACCGAGTCGATGACCAGGGCGAGCTCGGCGTCCAGCCAGGGGGCGCAGGCGTCGCGCTCCTGGGTGGTCGGCTTGTTGAGCGGCGGGGCGCAGCGGACCGCCGCGACCATCCGGGTGTCGATCAGCCGTTGACCGTCGCCGGCATGGGTGCTGATCGCCAGGGTCGCCAGCCCGACCCGGTGCAGGCTCGCGAACAGCCAGTCGCCCGAGCGGTCCCCGGTGAAGACCCTCCCGGTGCGGTTGCCGCCGTGCGCGGCCGGGGCCAGACCCACGATCAGCACGCGGGGAGTGGGCGAGCCCCACCCGGCTATCGGGCGGCCCCAGTAGGGCTCGGCGGCGTACGACGCCCGCTTGCCGTGGGCGACCTCCTCGCGCCAGGTGACGAGACGGGGGCAGCGACGGCAGGTGGAGATCTCGGCGCCGAGCCGCTCGAGTGCGGTGGTGGGCGGGTGCGCCGGAGCGCCGGCCGGGTCGTCGGGCCAGCCCGTCCCTGGCGGGACCGGTGAGTCGAACAGGGCGCCGGTGAGGGGATGTGGGAGGAGCGGGGTCACCCGCCGATCATCCCGCTCGCCGGCGCCCCCCGTCTCACGAGGTCCGCGGGCGACCGGCGTCGGCGGGCCAGGTCTCCTCGGCGGCCTGCGCACCGCGGACCTTGTCGGTGATCGTGGCGGTGAGCGACGAAGCGGCGCCTCGAGCCTTCTGGGTCGCAGCGTCCTTGACGACTGTGGCCTGCTCCGCAGCGGTGTCGCGCGCCTGCCGCTTGACCGCCTGGACCCGGGGGTCGCGCAGGACCTTGCGGGCGCCGGCGGCGATCTGTTCGTAGCGGGAGCGCCCGGCCCGGGCACCGAGGACGTACCCGGCCGCACCGGCGGTGAGAATGGTCAGCTTGCTCATCGGGTCTCCTTCACGAGGGGCGGGTCTCCCCCTCTGCTGCTGACCCGTGCCCGATTCCACCCCCGGCGAAACGCGCGTTGTCGGGATACTCCGTGACGGAATGCAGGTTTTTGGGGTCCATTTCCTGCATTCCGTCACGGACTATCCCGAAAACCCCTCTCCGAGATGGACCAGGCGATCCCGTCGAGGATGTCGGACTCGGACACCAAAAGGGTGGGGACGGTGGTGCGGCGCAGGATCCGGGAGAGGATCAGCGCACCGGCGTCGATGACATCGACGCGGCCCGGGTGCAGATAGGGCAGCGTCCGCCTCTCCTCCACCCGCATCGCGACCAGCCGGTCGACCAGTTCGTGCACGTCGGCGCACGCCAGGACCGTCTGGTCGATCGCGTCCCGGTCGTACGCCGGGAGGTCCAGCACGCCGGCCGCCACCGTGGTGATCGTCCCGGCCACGCCGACCACCGTGGCGGCGAGTCCCGGGTCGACCGGGCAGGCGTCGAGATGCCGGTCGATGTCGGCCACGCAGGCCGCGACCTCCTGCACCGTGGGCGGGTCGGAGTGCAGATGCCGCTCGTGCAACCGCACCGACCCGATGTCCATCGAGTGGGCGGCGTCCGGAGATGACGAGCCCAGGATCAGCTCGGTCGAGCCGCCGCCGATGTCGATCACCAGCACCGGCGCCTCAGGCCTGGTCCGCAGGTTGCGCACCGCCCCGTCAAAGGCCAGCGCGGCCTCCTCCGACCCGGGGACCACCTCCGGCTCGACCCCCAGCCGGGCGCGCACCCCGGCGACGAACTCCGCAGCGTTGGCCGCGTCGCGGGTCGCCGAGGTGGCACAGAACCGGAGCCGGTCCACCGGGTGCGCGGCGATCAGCCCGGCGTACTCGTCGAGGGCCGCGAACGCCCGCACCAGCGCCGCATCCGCGATCCGGCCGGTCCGGTCGAGGTCTTGGCCCAGGCGGACCATCCGGGTCTCGCGCACCGCCACCGCCGGCGGCCGCTGCGTCAGGTCGGCGATCAGCAGCTTGAGGGTGTTGGTGCCGCAGTCGATCGCGGCGACGAGGGCGCCAGAGAGCGGGGCCTCCTCAGTCACCGGAGCCGTCCGGTCGCACGCACGCACCCGAGCGCCACCACTCCCCCAGCTCGGCCAGCACCTCGTCGCCCAGGGGGTTGACCCCGGGGCCCTGCGCCAGCGCCTGGCCGGCGAGGACGTGCAGGCACTTGACCCTGGTCGGCATCCCGCCCGCGGAGATCCCGTCGATCTCGGGCACGCTCTGGCCGGCGGCCCGGGCCACCTCGTCGCGCGCGGCCAGGTAGCGCTCGTGCGCCGCGGCGTACGCCGTCGCGAGCTCGGGGTCGCTGCCGAGCCGCGCCTCCATCTCCTTCATCAGCCCGGAGCCCTCGAGGGTGCCGATCCGTGAGGCCGCCCGCGGGCAGGTCAGGTAGAAGGTCGTGGGGAACGGGGTGCCGTTGGGCAGCCGCGGCTCGGTGGTGACCACGTCGGGGTTGCCGCAGGGGCACCGGTGGCCGACCTCGTGGATGGCGCGCGGAGGTCGCCCCAGCTGGGCCGCGATGGCGGCCTCGTCGGTGGCGTCGATCACTGCTTGCCGGACCCGTCGATCTCGGTCGCGGGTGGCGCCTGCGGCTGCGGGGGTACGCCGGCGAGCTGGACCGACTTCCACTCGTTCGTCCACCAGGCGGTGGGGGTGTGCTCGGTGACGGTGGCCGGGTCGGTCAGGGTGGCGCGACTCTCCAGCGGCTGCCCGTTCTCGTCGAGCACGACGTACGACGTCTCGCCGGGCATCAGGTAGCCGAAGCGCTCGCGTGCCTGCGCCTGGACGTACGCCGGGTCGTGCCAGCGGCGCTTCTCCCGCTCGAGCTCGTTGATGCTGGCCTCGCGTTGGGCGATCTGGCTCTTCAGGTCGTTGATGTGCGCACGCTGCTGCAGATAGGCCCGCATCGAGGAGGCGTACGACACCGTCAGCACGGCCAGGACCAGCAGCAGGATCGCGGCCCGTCCGGTGAAGCGCGGACGCCGCCCAGAGGGCGCGGCCGCGGTCGCGCCCGCCGCCGCTTGCTCAGGCGTCCGGGCGCGCGGCACCGCGCGCTGACCCGGTCGTCTGCTGCCCGCAGGCCCGCCCCGGTTGGTCTTTCGTTCCGCCACAGGAGAAGTCTCTCCCGATCAGGCGCCGTATCGCGGGAAGGCGCCCGCACCGGCGTAGCGTGCCGCGTCGCCGAGCTCGTCCTCAATGCGCAGGAGTTGGTTGTACTTGGCCACCCGCTCGGAGCGCGCCGGGGCGCCGGTCTTGATCTGACCGCAGTTCGTGGCGACCGCCAGGTCGGCGATGGTGGTGTCCTCGGTCTCGCCGGAACGGTGGCTCATCACCACCTTGTAGCCGGCGCGATGGGCCATCTCCACCGTCTCCATGGTCTCGGACAAGGTGCCGATCTGGTTGACCTTGACCAGGATGGCGTTCGCCGTGGCGGTGGCGATGCCGCGGCGCAGGAACTCCGGGTTGGTCACGAACAGGTCGTCGCCGACCAGTTGCACACGCTTGCCCAGCCGGTCGGTCAGCAGCTTCCAGCCGGCCCAGTCGTCCTCCGAGCAGCCGTCCTCGATGGAGACGATCGGGAAGCGGTCGACCAGGGCGGCCAGGTAGT
>JBKJLD010000024.1:0-44269 GCA_046597165.1 Nocardioides sp. | reverse complement strand
CTCCTCGCCGACCTTGAGCCGCAGCATCCGGTCGACGTACTCCTGGGGGGTGCCGAGGCCGTAGATGCAGGACACCGTCGAGACCACGATGGTGTCGCGGCGGGTGAGCAGGCTGTTCGTCGCACTGTGGCGCAGCCGCTCGACCTCCTCGTTGATGGAGGAGTCCTTCTCGATGTAGGTGTCGGTCTGGGGGACGTAGGCCTCGGGCTGGTAGTAGTCGTAGTAGGAGACGAAGTACTCGATCGCGTTCTCCGGGAAGAGCTGGCGCAGCTCGTTGGCGAACTGGGCCGCGAGCGTCTTGTTGGGCTGCAGCACGAGCATCGGGCGCTGCACCTGCTCGGCCACCCAGGCCACGGTCGCGGTCTTGCCGGTGCCGGTCGCACCGAGCAGCACGATGTCCTTGACGCCGTCGTTGACCCGCTGGGTGATCTCCTTGATCGCCGCCGGCTGGTCCCCCGACGGCTGGTAGTCGGAGACCACCGTGAACGGGGCCACCCGGCGCTCGAGATCGGTCACTGGTCGCATGGGGCGAGCCTACGACCCGCCACCGACACTCCCCGCCGACCGGGCACTTGGGGGCACTCTCAGCCCGCCGACCGGGCACTTTTGGGCACTCTCACAGGGCTGACCGGGCACGTGGAGGCACTCTCCCGAGGGTGACCGGGCAGTTGTGCCGCCACAAGTGCCCGGTCAGAGCGCTGAGACTTCCTCAAACTGCCCGGTCAGGGCATTGAGAGTGCCTGGGAGTGCCCGGTCAGCGAGGCTGCCGCACCCCTCCCCACTAGATTGATCCCGTGAGACTGCGCCGACCCTCCCCGACCGACCGGGTGATGCAGATCCTGCGGCGCACGGCCCTGACGATCGTGGGGATCCAGTTCGCGCTGGCCATCACGATGTCGCTCGTCGATTCCTACCGCCGGCGGGGCAAGAAGCCCAAGCCGTTCCCCACCACCCCGCCCCAGACGGTGCCCATCGGCGACGGCACCATCACGACGTACACCTTCGGCAAGGACCTGTACGCCGACATGCTCGCCGCGATCGCCGGCGCCCAGCGTCAGATCCTCTTCGAGACCTACATCTGGAAGGGCGACGAGATCGGCGAGCGGTTCAAGGACGCGCTCGCCGCCGCCGCAAACCGGGGGGTCGACGTCCACTGCATCTACGACGGGTTCGCGAACCTCGTGGTCTCACCGCGGTTCAAGCGGTTCCCCGCCAACATGAAGGTGCTGCGCTACCCCGCCTACTCCGCGGGATGGCGCTTCTTCAACCTGCGCCACTACGGTCGCGACCACCGCAAGATCCTCGTCGTCGACGACGAGGTCGGCTTCGTCGGCGGCTACAACATCGGCACCCCCTACGAGACCGAGTGGCGCGACACCCACATCCGGATCTCCGGACCCGGGGTCTGGGACCTCAAACGTGCCTTCGCCGACTTCTGGAACCTCAACCGTCGCCGCCGGATCGGACACAGCGAGCGTCCCCTGCTGCTCGAGACCGCCTCCACGTGGGAGCCAAAGATCCGGATCCACCGCAACGTGCCGCGGTTGTGGATGTTCCCCATCCGATCGATGTACCTCGAGGCGATCAACCGGGCCAGCCGCAACGTGTGGATGACCCACGCCTACTTCATCCCCGACCAGGACTTCGTCGATGCGATGAAAGATGCCGCTCGCCGCGGGGTCGACGTACGCCTGTTGGTTCCGCACAAGTCCAACCACATCGTGGCCGACTGGATCTCGCGCGGCTACTTCTCCCAACTGCTCGCCTCCGGCGTGCGGATCTTCCGCTTCCGCGACGCGATGGTGCACGCCAAGACCTCCACCGTCGACGGCAACTGGACGACCGTCGGCACCGCCAACGTCGACCGGCTCAGCCTGCAGGGCAACTACGAGATCAACGTCGAGGTGATCGACGGGGCGCTGGCGCGGACCATGGAGGACATCTATCGCGTGGACGAGTCCAACAGCCTGGAGCTCACCAGCACCGAGTGGGAGGCGCGCGACCTGCACCGCAAGTTCACGGAGTTCGTGCTCGCGCCCCTGCGCCCCCTGCTCTGAGCGCTACCGCGCCTGGGGAAACTTGAACAGCGAGCTCAGCTGGAGCGCCCTGGCCTTGTCGCCCTTGACCTTCAGCTGGCCCCTGAGGACCCCCGCGACCGGGTTGAGGTGCCCCGTCGCCAGCCGCAGGTAGTCGTAGCCCTCACAGGTGACCGTCGCGTCGCGGTCCCCGCCCTCGTCACCCTGCTCGACGGTGGCGGTGCCGTGATCGATGCGTACGACGTACCTCTCGATCTCCCCGGAGGGATTGCCGAGCAGCCGGAACGCCACGGTCAGCTCGACCCCGGCCGCCCTGCGGGTGTCGAGGAAGTCCGGGAGGCGGCGAAAGATCTCGCCCAGCACGACCTGGCGGAACCCCGACGCCATCACCTTGCGCAGGTGCTCGGTGCCGACCCCCTTCAGCACCGTCGCCACGTCACCCGGGTCCAGGGTGGTCGGGTCCAGCGCGACCTGGCCGGTGCCCGGAACCCGGAAGATCCCGCCCACCGCGAGCGCCAGGTCGGCGTCCCCGTCGATGTCGAGCTTGCCGCTGAGGTACTCCAGCCCGGCGTTGTGCTCCCCGCTGACGAGCCGGACGAAGCGCAGGATGCTGGTGCGCAGCACCACGTCGACGAGTACGTCGTCGGCCACGTCGGCCAGGAGTGTCATGACACCGTGGTCGAAGACGAGCGCGTGCCGCTCCAGCAGCGTCCCTCGCCGCTCGAGGTCGAACCGCACCGTCCCGTGCAGCTGGGCGAGTCGTTCGGGGATCGCGAACTCGTGCAGCCGGGACAGGATCCCCTCTACCGCAACGGGCCGGATCTCGGCGCGGGCCACCAGCGCCAGCAGCTCGTCATCCGACGTGGCGATCACGGTCGCGACCAGCGCCTCGGGATCGACCGCGGCGAAGAACGCGGCGGCCTCCTCGGGAGTGGCGGTGCGGAGGTGGTCGAGGTCAGCGTTCACCGGATCACCGTAGTGGTGGCGAGCCGGCGCGACTCAGGTCCCGCAGAAGGTCTGGTAGCCGGCACCGAACTCCGCGGGGGCGGGCGCGGCGTACCGCTCCAGGTCAGGGCGTTCGTCGTACGGCGAGGTGACCGCGTCCAGCAGCGCCTCCAGCGGGGCCAGATCGCCCTCGGTGCCGGCGGCGAGGGCCTCCTCGACCAGGTGGTTGCGCGGGACGTAGACGGGGTTGACCCGGTCCATGGCGTCCGCGTCGGGGCCGAGGGCGCGCCAGTCGGTCAGCCACGCGTCGAGCTCCGGGAGGTCGAGGAAGCGACCGCGGGTCGGCTCGAGGTCGCCGCAGGCCGCGGCGCCGAGGCCCCGGAAGAAGGACGTGTGGTCGACCCGGCTGCCCTGGAGGAGGCCCAGCAGCCGCTCGACCAGCGGGGCAGTGACGCCCGGGTCGAGTCCGTCCGGCAGGCCGAGCTTGGCGTGCATGCCGGACAACCAGGCAGCGTCGTACGCCGGGCGGAACCGGCCGAGCGACTCCACCGCGAGCGCGACCGCGGCGTCCTGGTCGTCGTCGATCAGCGGCAGCAACGCCTCGGCGAGGCGGGCCAGGTTCCACGCCGTCACGGCGGGCTGGTTGCCGTAGGCGTAGCGGCCGCCCTCATCGATCGAGCTGAAGACGGTGGCCGGGTCGTAGGCCTCCATGAAGGCGCACGGCCCGTAGTCGATCGACTCCCCCGAGATCGTGACGTTGTCGGTGTTCAGCACCCCGTGGACAAAGCCGACGAGCATCCACTGCGCCACCAGCGTCGCCTGGGCGGCCACGACCGCCTCGAAGAGCGCGAGGTGGGGCAGCCCGGCCGCAGCGGCCGCCGGGTGGTGCCGGGCGATCGCGTGGTCGGCGAGTCGTCGCAGGAGGTCGAGATCGTCGGTGGCGCGGGCGTACTGAAAACTGCCGACCCGCAGGTGGCTGCTCGCGACCCGGGCGAGAACCGCCCCGGGAAGGATCGTCTCGCGGCGCACCTGCCTCCCGGTCGCCACCACCGCGAGGGCACGGGTCGTGGGGATGCCTAGGGCGTGCATGGCCTCGCTGATGACGTACTCACGCAGCATCGGGCCGACCGCGGCCAGCCCGTCCCCGCCGCGAGACAAGGGCGTCCGGCCCGAGCCCTTGAGATGAACGTCGCGCAGCCCGCCGTCGGCGCCGACCAGCTCACCCAGCAGGAGCGCCCGACCGTCGCCGAGCCGCGGGCTGTACCCACCGAACTGGTGACCGGCGTAGGCCTGCGCCACCGGGGTGGCTCCGTCGGGCACCAGGTTGCCGACCAGCAGCCGAACCCCGTCGGGGCTGCGCAGGGAGTCGACATCGAGGCCAAGCTCGGCGGCGAGGGCTTCGTTGAGGGCCAGGAGCTGCGGCTCGGGGGCCGCCTCGGCCTGCCAGGGAACGGCGAGCTCACCCAGCTCACCCGCGAAGCGGGCGGTCAGGGTGATGGTCGGTGCGGGGGCGAGGCTCACGACTCCGAGGGTACGCGGCGAGCCGCGAACCACGGGGCCCACGCGGGCAGCCTCAGGGCAGAATCAGGGGCGGGTGACCCGGGCGGGCAGGTGGGTCCGGGGGGCCATCCGCGCGCCGTGCCGCGGGCGGTGCAGGCCGGCCAGGGCCACCAGCGTCGGGACCCGGCCCCGCTGCGGACGCCACGGCTCCAGGAAGGCCTCGAGCTCGACATCGTCGAACGGTGTCCCGGTCAGCGCCCAACCGACGTCCTTGGCGACGTGGTAGTCGCCGAACGAGACCGCATCGGCGTCGCCGTGCGCCCGCTGACGCACCTCCGCGCTCGTCCAGACGCCGATGCCGGGCAGGCTGCACAGCCGCCGATCGACCTCGACCGGTGCCAGGCCCACGGTGCGCTCGAGCGCGTCGGCAACGCGGGCGGCGGTGACGATCGTGCGCGAGCGCGCGGGGTCGACATGCATCCGCAGCCACTCCCACGACGGGATGGTTCGCAGGGTCGCGGCGTCCGGCTGGACCCACAGCTTCAGCTCGACACCCGGACCCGGGGCTCGTTCACCGAACCGGTGCACGAGCATCCGGAAACCGGCGAACGCCTCCTGCCCGGTGACCTTCTGCTCGATGATCGCCGGCACCAGCGCCTCGAGCACCAGCCCAGTGCGTCCGAGTCTCCAGTCGCCGTGGCGCCGCCAGGCCTCGACGAGCACGGGGTGTCGCGGATCGAACCCACTCACGTCATCCTCCGCACCGAGCAGGCCCGGCACCGAGGCCAGCGCCCAGTCGGCACCGGGGCCCCACGCCTCGGCTTGCACCTCACCAGTGGCGGGCCGCGACTCGATCGCAAGCGTCGCGGGGCCGACCGGCGTCCGCAGGCCACGCCAGTGCCGGCCGCCCGCGTCGATGCGGTACGTCGGGTCCGCGCCGCCGTGGCGCTGCTGACGCAGGACCGCGGCGACCGGGCAGGGCCAGTCGGGGCGCCAGGTGCGTGCGCGTCCGGGCTCCCAGGTCATGCGCGCGACGCTAGCCGATCCCGCCGACGGCGGACGCCTGCATCCCCGGAGTGAAACACGTTCTAGTCTGGCTCCATGACGCTGCAGATCACCGACGAGAACCGGGTCCGCACCCTGACCCTCGACCGGCCCGACGCCCTCAACGCCTTCAACGAGGCGCTCTACGACGCGACGGCCGATGCGCTGCTCGCCGCGGCGATCGACCCGGAGGTCGCCGTGGTGCTGCTGACCGGCAACGGGCGCGGCTTCAGCGCCGGCACCGACCTGCTCGAGATGCACGCGCGCGCCACCGGCCCGACCTTCGTCCCCGGACGGCATGGCTTCGTCGGCCTGGTCGACGCGCTCGTCGCCTTCCCGAAACCCCTCATCTGCGCCGTCAACGGCCTCGGACTCGGGATCGGCACCACGATCCTCGGCTTCGCCGACCTCGCCTTCATGTCGACCACCGCCCGCCTCAAGTGCCCGTTCACCAGCCTCGGCGTGGCCCCGGAGGCCGCATCGAGCTACCTGCTGCCGCTGCTCATCGGGCGCCAGAACGCCGCCTGGGTTCTCCAGTCCTCGGAATGGATCGGCGCCGAGCAGGCCCGCGAGATGGGCCTCGTCTGGCGCGTCTGCGAGCCGGACGACCTGCTCGCGACCGCCCGCCACCACGCGGAGGTGCTGGCCGCGAAGCCGATTGCGAGCCTGGTCGCGGTCAAGCGCACCATGACCGAGCCGCTGCGTGCCGGCATCGACGCGGCCCGCGAGCGGGAGAACGCCGCCTTCGCCGAGCTGATGGGTGGCCCGGCCAACCTGGAGGCACTCACGGCATTCGCCGAGGGCCGTCAGCCGGACTTCACGGGACTCTGACCGCGCTGTCCGCCCGCGCCTCCGCCCGCACCCCGGGTCGGCACGCCACCACGATCCCCACCGCCAGCACGAAACACGCGGCCACGTAGCCCGGTGACCCGACCGGCGTGCCCCGACTCGTGAGCCCGTCCCCGGCGGCAAGGGTCTCCGGCAGCGCCACGAGCCAGAGCACCGCGAAGACCGTGAGCCACAGTCCGGCGTACGCCGTGGGGTAGGCGCCGAGCAGGCCGTCCTCGACGGGCTCCGGGGCTCGACGGGCCGCCACCAGCTCGCGCACCAGGAGGGCTGAGGCACCGAGCAGCATGCCCACCATCACCACCACGACCACCGTGGTGTGCGGGTGATCGACGAGGCTCAGGTAGGTGACCGGCAGCTGGCCCGGCATGGAGACGAGGGGCGTGAGGGCGCCGCAGAGCAGCCCGGGCAGCACGATCGAGCGGACCGTCGGGCGGGGTCGTCGGGCCAGGATCAGGAAGCAGAGCAGGGCGAACGCGGTCGGCATCACCAGCGCGAAGTTCACCGTGCTCGACAACGGCACCGATGCGATCCGCGCCCGGGTCATCGGCACGTCGTAGTCCCAGGCCCACCACAGGTGCTGCGGCCCGAACTGGTCGAAGATCGAGTAGATCGCCTGGTGCACGGCACCCAGGACGACCGCGGCGACCAGGGAGGCGAGGAGGCCGGGGTGCCGACGCCGTACCCCGAGACGCTGGACGAGCACCCAGGCCAGGTAGGCCAGGCACGGGTAGATCAACAGGATGTAGAGCGGCATCCGGTCGTAGAGGAACCCGACGGTGAACTCGTTGTGCACGAAGACGGCCGGGACGTAGCCGTCGATGCCGAAGGCGGCCGGGAAGTAGAGCGGCGGCTCGAGGACGAGGACGTAGGCGACCGCGGCCACGCAGACACCGAGTTTGGTGGCGTCGCCGTGGTGGCGGAAGTGGCGCCAGGCATGGGCGAACGCGAGCACGGCACCGACCACGACCAGCAGCTCGACGACCGGCATCGTCCAGTCCGCCAGGTGTCGCGGGTCGTTGAGGTAGCCCACCGGGTTGGCGCCCTCGCACGGGATCCCGCCCAGGCTCTCGGCCAGCTCACGCCAGCGCGGGGTGCACAGGTCGGACATGGTCAGGAGTCCTGCTCGCGCTTGCGCGCCGCCTTGCCGATCGTCTCCTCGACGACGGAGTTGAGCCGGGCACCGTTGGACCATCCGGCGTAGTGGCAGACGAAGATCACGATCTCGCGCAGCTCCTCGTCGCTGAGCTCACCGTTGGCGTGGGCCGCGGGCACCTGGATGCCGAGGACGTCGGCTGCCCCGGTGGCGGTGAGCATCCCGATCAGGAGAAGCCGCCGGTCGCGGTCGCTGAGACCCGGCCGGGTCCAGATGTCGCCGAAGAGATGATCGGCGGTGTAGCGGAAGAAGTCACCGACCCCGTCGGTCATGTCGAAGCCGTAGACCTGCTCCATCTTCTCCAGGCCGCGTCGGCGGGCCTCGGGCAGGTCGTCGAACTTGCCACTCATGGTGTCTCCCTGGTGGGTAGGCCCAGGCCGGGGCCGAGTCGGTCGAGCGCGAGGTGGGCGAGGGGTACGTCGACGCCGAGCTCGGCGGCCAGACCGGTGGCGAAGCGGAGGTCCTTCTCCCCCAGCGCCCGCACGTGGTCGAAGACGCCGAACCAGAAGTCGCCGTCCGGGACGGGGGCTGCGGTGTCGCGGTGCATGATCGCGCCGGGGCCTCCGGTGATCGCATCGGTGTGGCGGACCACCCGACCGAGCTCGACCAGGTCGAGCCCGGCGGCCTCGGCCAGGCGCTGGGCCTCGGTGGCGGCCGTGAACGCGACGAAGTGCAGCAGGTTGCGGGCCAGCTTCATCCGGGTTCCCGCGCCCACGGGGCCGGCGTGGACGACCAGGGTGCCGAGCCGGGCAAAGGGGTCGGCGCAGGCGGCGAACGACTCGGCCGAGCCGCCGACGAGGATCGCCAGCGAGCCGTCCGCGGCGCCCATCGCGCCGCCGCTGACCGGGGCGTCGACGAGCTCGACACCGTGCGGCCGGGCCAGCTCGGCGAGCTCGGCAGGGGTCTCGGGCGCGACCGTGGAGTGGATCGCGACGATCAGTCCGGGTTGCGCTGCGGCGAGCACCTGCTCGAGCACGTCACGGACCTGCTCGTCGTCGCGGACCATCACGCAGACCAGGTCGACCGCGCCGGCCAGCTCCGCCACGCCGGCGCTCACGGTGGCCCCCGCGGCGGCGAGCTCGGCCACCGGAGCCGGCGCGACGTCGTACACCCAGAGCCCGGAGGGTTGGTCGGCCAGCCGGAGCGCCATCGGCTTCCCGATGTTGCCGAGCCCGACGAAGCCGACCCTCACCGGAAGACCTGCCCGCCGTCGACGTTGACGACCTGGCCGGTGATCCACGCCGCCTCGTCGGAGAGCAGGAAGAGGCAGGCCCCCACCATGTCCTGCGGCTGGCCCACACGCTTGAGCGCCATCCCCTTGACGATGTCCCGGACGGCGTCCCCCGCCTGGATCCGGGTCGCCTCGGTGTCCACCGGGCCGGGGGCGACCGCGTTGACCCGGATGTTCATCCCGCCGAGCTCGTGGGCCAGCTGCTGGGTCAGGCCGTTGATGCCGACCTTCGCCAGGCCGTAGAACCCGGAGTAGAGCCAGGCAGCGGTCGAGCTCTGGTTGACGATCGCTCCCCCGCCGCGCTGCTGCATGGCGGCGTAGCAGGCCCGGGTCATCACCAGGGCGCCGTCGAGGTTCACGCTCATGAACTTCTGGTAGTAGTCCCAGTCCACGGTGATCAGCAGGTCGAACTCCATGGCGCCGTAGATCGCCGCGTTGTTGACCAGGAGGTCGATCCCGCCGAGCTCGGCCACGGCCCTGGCGGCCATCGCGTTCGCGGACTCGGCGGAGGAGACGTCGGTCTCGATGAAGACGGCACGCCCCCCGTCGGCCTCGATCGCGGCGGCGACCTGCTCGCCGGCGGTGACGTTGAGGTCGGCCACGACCACCGCCGCACCCTCCGCGGCGAGGGCGCGGGCATAGGCCTCCCCGATGCCCTGGGCGGCGCCGGTGACGATTGCGACCTTGTTCTCGAAACGCATTGCTCTCCTCATCGTGGACTCATGCCGGTTCGGCGATCAGCTTGGTCTCGAGGTACTCCTCGAAGCCGGCGACACCCATCTCCCGGCCGATGCCGGACTGCTTGTAGCCCCCGAACGGCGCATCTGCGTGGAACCAGACGCCGCCGTTGACCGCGAGCGTGCCGGTGCGGATCCGGGCAGCGACCGCCTTGGCCCGCTCCAGCGAGCCGCTGTCGACCGAGCCGGAGAGCCCGTACGGCGAGTCGTTGGCCAGGCGGACCGCGTCGTCGTCGCCGTCGTGGGCGAGGACGACGAGCACCGGCCCGAAGATCTCCTCCCGGGCCACCCGGGCGTCATTGGCGAGCCCCGCGATGACCGTCGGCTCGATCCAGAAGCCGTCCCGGTCGATGACGTGCCCGCCGGTGGCGAAGCGGCCGCCCTCGGCGAGCGCAAGGTCCAGGTAGGCCGCCACGCGGTCGCGCTGGACCGCGGAGATCACCGGACCGCAGATCGTCCCGGGGTCGGTCGGGTCGTGGGCTCCGATCGAGGCCATCGTGTCGGCCGCGATCCGCACTGCCTCGTCGTACCTCTCCCTGGGCACGATCAGCCGGGTGGTCAGGGCACAGCCCTGGCCGGCGTGGATGCAGACGCTGAAGGCCGCGGTCGAGACGGCAGCCCCCAGGTCGGCGTCGTCGAGGACGATCGCGGCGGACTTGCCACCGAGCTCGAGAAAGACCTTCTTCAGCGTGGGTGCGGCCGCGGCCATGATCGCGCGGCCGGTCGCCGTGGAGCCGGTGAAGGAGACCAGGTCGACGCGCGGGTCGGTGACCAGGGCACCGGCCACAGCGTTGTCCCGGGGCGTCACCACATTGAGAACTCCGGGCGGGATGTCGGTGTGCTCCGCGACCAGCCGACCGAGCTCGCAGGCCACCCACGGTGTGTCCGGCGCCGGCTTGAGCACCACGGTGTTGCCGGCGGCGAGCGCAGGGCCGAGCTTGGCGAGGTTGATCTGGTTGGGGAAGTTCCACGGCGTGATCGCGGCGACCACTCCGACCGCCTCGCGGCGGATGGTGCGACGCGTCGGGATGCCCATCGGCTTCGCGACGCCGAGGTCGCTCTCCCAGGCATAGCTCTCCGCCAGATCCACCACCCAGCCGAACGCCTCGACGGGCACGTCGTACTGCGGTCCCGCGGTGAGGAACGCTGGCGCGCCCACCTCGGCCGTGGTCAGCTCGCGCATCTGCGGACCGTGCTCGACCAGCGCCCGGTGCAGCTGGCGCAGGCAACGGACCCGCAGCTCGACGTCGGTCGCCCAGCCGGACTCGTCGAAGGCCCGGCGCGCGGCCGCGATCGCGGCCTCCACGTCCGCGGCGGTCCCGTCGGGGGCCAGGGTGATCTCGGCGCCGGTGGCAGGGTTCAGGACGGCGTACGTCGCGCCGTCACCGGCCGCGACCAGCGCGCCGTCGATGAGCTGGCGGGGCGCCGGCAGGTCGGGGATCACGCGCTCACCACCGGCGGCCAGACGGTGGAGGGCAGGTCGGCGTGCCGGTAGTGGCCCGGCTGGGACATCCCGTCGAGCGACATCCGGTCGAGCAGCCCCTGGGGCGCCTTGCCGGAGCCGGCGATCGCCAGGAAGGTCGTGGCGGTCGAGCCGAGGTCGAACCAGTCCCGCTGCCAGGCGATGTGCACGCCGTCCGGGCCGGGGGCCAGGCCGAACCAGCTGCCGCCGATGCCGAGGATCTCGTACTCGCGCCCCTCGTCGTCGGCCAGGCCGGCGCGCTGCTTCCAGAAGCCCACGACCATGCCCACGGTGTCGTCCATGACGGTCGCGACGTAGTCGTAGTGCCAGCCGTCGAGGCCGGACATCTCGGTGCCGACGGCGTACTTCCGGATCTCGTCGCGACCGATCGCCATGAAGTGCTCGTCGGGGGTGTACATCCAGCCGTACGTCGCGTCCTCGGCGTAGTGGTCGGCCAGGATGCTCCAGTCGCCCAACCGTTCGGCCTCCCTGTTGGCGGCCAGCCAGGTCGCCCAGAACTCGTCCATCGCGGCGCGGGTCAGTCCACTCATGCCTGGTCTCCTTGGTCGTCGACGGCGAGCGCCATCGCGGGGCAGTACGTCACGGCCTGCTGCACCTGGTGGCGCAGGGTCTCGTCGGGGTGCTCCTGCAGGACCACGACCCGGTCCGAATCTGGGTCGAAGCCGAAGACGTCCGGAGCCTCGCCCTGGCACATCTGGTGTCCCTGGCAGAGGTCCACGTCGGCGGTGACTCTCATCGCGTCCGCCTTCGGTAGCGCACCCGGCAGGGCTGCTCCAGCTGGATCACCATCTTGGAGGTGTCGTCGCGGTAGGAGCCGGAGGGCTGGGCGAGCTCGAACTCGAAGTCCCGCAGGATCACCGAGAAGATCGCCTTGAGCTGCATCATCGCAAAGGCCGAGCCGACGCAGCGGTGCTTGCCTGCCCCGAACGGGATCCAGGTCCAGCGGTTGAGCAGGTCCTCCTGGCGCGGGTCGAGGTAGCGGCCCGGGTCGAAGCGTTCCGGCTCGGGGAAGTCCTCGGGGATCCGGTTGGAGACCTTGGGGGTGGCGCCCACCATCGCCCCGGCCGGGATGGTGAAGCCACCGAGCTCGAGCTCCTGCTGGGCGACCCGCAGCAGCAGGATCAGCGGCGGGTGCAGTCGCAGGGTCTCCTTGAGCGAGGCCTCGAGCCGCGGGATCGCCCGCAGCGCCTGGAAGGAGACGGCCGAGCCGTCGGCGTACAGCTGGTCGAGCTCGGCGGTGACGTCGGCGAGGACCTCGGGGTGGCGCAGCAGCTCGATGAGGGTCCAGGCTGCGGTGCCGGAGCTGGTGTGGTGCCCGGCGAACATCATCGAGATGAAGATGCCGGTGATGATGTCTGCGTCGTAGTGCGGCGAGCCGTCCTCGTTGCGCAGCGAGATCAGGACGTCGAGCAGGTCGCGCTGCTCGCGCGCAACGGTGCCTCGGGCCACGCGCCTGTCGATGATCGCCTGGACGAGTCCGACCAGCTCGACGCGCGCGGCATCGCGGTCGCGGAAGCTGTCGATGTCGGCGTACGGGTCGACGAATGCCAGCGCGTCGGTGCCCTTCTCGAGTCGGTGGTAGTGGTGGGCGAAGCTGGCGTCGAGCTCCTCGCGGAACGGCGCCCCGATCAGACACGCCGAGGTGGTGTAGATCGTCAGCTCGGCGAACCAGTCGAGCAGGTCGATCTCGCCCCATTCTTCGGTCGAGTCACCCCAGTCGGCGACCATCCGGCGGATCTCGTGCTCGATGGTGGTGGCATGGCCGCGCATCATGTCGCCGCGCAGCGCCTGGTTCTTGAGCATCTCCTGGCGCTGCTCGGGCGTGGCGTCGAAGACCACGCCCTTGCCGAAGATCGGGGTCATGAACGGGTAGGCCTCACCCTGGTCGAGCACCGCGTCGGGAGCCCGGAAGAACGCCTCGTTGACCTCGGCCCCGCTGACCAGGACGACCGGCCGGTCGGCGAGCTGGAAGCGGCCGACGTCGCCGCACTCGTCGCGGACCCGCTGGAGCAGGCCGATCGGGTCCGTACGCAGCTCCTGGAGGTCGCCGTGCGGGTCGTCCGGGTGCCGGTGCGAGACCTCGGGGATGGCGGCCAGGCTCGGCGCGTCCACGGCGCTCATCGGTCCTCCACGGGTGCTTCGGGGGTCACTTCGACCAAGTTCAGGTGGGTGCCGCGGGGAGCGGAGACGACCATGGCGATGGCGTCGGCGATCGCCGTGGGCTTGAGGAAGTGCGGGTGGCGGGCGTGCCCGAAGCGGACCCACTCGGTGAGCACCCGGGCGGCGTCCTCGTCGGCCCAGTCGCTGCCCATCTCGCTCCAGGTCGGACCGGGGCGCACCACGCTCGCACGGACCCCGGTCCCCTCGAGCTCCATCTGCATCGCCTGGACCATCCCCTCGAGCCCCCACTTGCCGGCGGCGTACGCCGACATGAACGGGCGGGCGCGCACGGCGACGTCGGAGGAGACGAAGACGAGGTCGCCGCGGCGGCGCTCGACCATGGCAGGAACGAACGCGCGGACCAGCCGGTGCGCCCCGACGAGGTTGAGGTCGAGTTCGCGGGCGAAGCGCTCGGTGTCGACCTCGTGGGTGGTCCCCGGAGCCACCGCCCCGGCGTTGGAGACGACGATCTCGATGTCGCCGAGGGCCTCGGTCGCGGCCGTGGCGAAGGCCATGACCGATTGCGCGTCGGTGAGGTCGAGCGCCTGGACGACCGCCTCGCCGCCGGCGTCGCGAATCTCGGTCGCAATGGCCTCGAGCCGGTCGGTGCGGCGGGCGCCGAGGGCGACCGGGTGGCCGGCTGCGGCGAGGGTCAGCGCGGTGGCCGCGCCGATGCCGGAGGAGGCGCCGGTGACGACGACCGGTCGGCGGGCCGGCTGGGCGTACTTCATCGGAGTCCCATGCGGACGGGGAGCCCAGCGAAGCCGCGCACGTTGACCGAGTGGACGCGCACCGCGCGATCACGGTCGACCTCGACGGTGCCCACGCGGCGTACCAGCTCCTGGAGCGCCACCCGCGCCTCGAGCCGGGCGAGGTTCGCACCGAGGCAGAAGTGGCGCCCGCCGCCGAAGCTGAGCAGGCGCGCGACCTCGGCGCGGTCGCGGTGGAGGTCGAACTCGTCAGGACGCCCGAAGACCCGCTCGTCGCGGTTGCCGGAGCCCAGGGCGATCAGCAGCTTGCTGCCCTTGGGAGCGACCCGGCCGTGGAGGTGCACGTCGGTGAGGAGGTGGCGGGCGAGGACCTGGGTCGAGGTGTCGTAGCGCAGCGTCTCCTCGATCCAGGGCTCGACCAGCCCCGGGTTGCCGCCTGCACCGAAGACGTCCGCGAGCTGGTCGGAGTGGCGCGACAGATGGAAGAGCGCGTTGCCGAGCAGCTTGGTGGTGGTCTCGTTTCCGGCGACAACCATCAGGAAGAGGAAGCCGATGATCTCCTCGTCGGTCATCCGGTCCCCCCCGTCTGCCCCGGCTTCCGAACCGTCCCCTGGCCTGACCTCGATGCGGGCCTCGAGCAGGGCGCTGGTGAGGTCGTCGCTGGGGGTACGGCGGCGCTCGGCAATCATGTCGGCGTAGTAGCCGACCAGGATGAGCGCGGCGTCGACCCCAGCCGGGGGTACGTCGCGCACCCCGTCCTCGCGGTGCACGAGCAGGTCAGCGAGGCGCCTGATCTCGTCGCGGTCCTCCTCGGGGACACCCATCAGCTCGGAGATGACGTCCATCGGCAGCCGGCCTGCCAGAGCGGTGATGAAGTCGAACTCCGTGCCCGCGCCGGAGCCGGCCTCGGCCAGCGCAGCGTCGAGGTGGCGCTCGGTGATCCGCTGGATCTGGGGCTCGAGCTCGCTGACCCGGCGCGGGGTGAAACCGCGCGAGACGAGGGAGCGCAACCGGGTCTGACGCGGCGGGTCCATCGCCAGGAACGACATCATCCGGTGGGCGTTGGGCCCCCAGGCGCTGGCGTCGAGGGAGACCCCCATGGCGTTGGAGTAGACCTCCTCGGTCCGGATCGCATGGGCGATGTCGGCATGCCGGGAGAGGACCCAGAAGTCGTGCTCCACGTTGTGGTGGAGCGGTTCCTCGTCGCGCAGCCGGGCGTAGACCGGGTAGGGGTCCTCCTGGAAGGCGTAGTCGTACGGGTCGAAGTCGATCGGGGTGCTCATGTGTGGCCCTTCATCACGGCGGCGACGACCGAGTCGAGCCGCTCGCCCATCTCGGTGTAGGTCATCAGGCCCATGCCGGCCTGGAGCAGCGCTCCGGAGAAGGCCAGCACGAGCGCCTCGAGGACACGTGGGTCGGCCGGCACCCCGATGGCGTCGCGGAACCGGGCGACGAACTCGTTGCCGATCCGCAGTCTGAGCCGCTCGACGTCCGGGTCGGTTCCCAGCAGCGCCTTGGTCGCCGCGGCCGCGAGCTCCGGGGACTCGGCCAGCATGGTGGCCATGTGCCGGGTCACGACTAGCAGGCGGTCGACGACGTCGGGGTTGGTGGGTTCTGGCCCGGGGTCGGTGACGAGCCGGCGCCAGAAGAGCTCGGCGAAGAGGTGGTTGCGGGAGCCGAAGTAGGTGTACGCCGTCGCGGCGGAGACTCCCGCCCGCTGGGCCACGGTGCGGATCGTGACGGCCTCGTGGCCGCCGGCGCGCAGATCCTCGGCCGCCGCCACGAGCAGCCGGTCGACGGTCTCGGCCCGCCGGGGATTCAGGTCGTCGCGCGATCCGGAGGAGAGTTGACTGGACACGTGTCCAAACTAGAACGTGTTCTTGTTCCGGCGCAAGAGGGTGGACCACATCCGTTGCACAATGACCCCGTGCACCTGTCCGAGCTCGTCGCCACCTCCCAGGTCGTGGCCGCCACCCGGTCACGCAAGGCCAAGGTCGCCGCGATCGCCATCCTGCTCGACTCGGCGGGGCCCGAGGAGCTGGAGATCGTCACGGCGTACGTCGGCGGCAGCCTGCGGCAGCGACGCACCGGAGTCGGCTGGCGCGGCCTCGGGAGCCTCCCGGACCCGGCCGACTCCCCCAGCCTCACCGTCAGTGGAGTCGATGCCGCCTTCGACACGATCGCCGGGCTCACCGGCGCCGGGTCCCAGGCAGCCAGAGCCGCTGCCGTGGTCGACCTGTTCGGCCGCGCCACCGCCGACGAGCAGGTCTGGCTGCGGGGCGTGGTCACTGGTGAGGTGCGCCAAGGAGCCCTCGACACGCTGGTCCAGGAGGCGGTCGCCGTGGCCGCCGAGGTGCCCCTGGCCGCCGTACGTCGCGCGGCGATGCTGTCCGGCTCCACGACCGCGGTCGTACTGACCGCGATGACCGGCGGCGAGGAGGCCCTCGTCCGGATCGGGCTCGAGGTGGGCCGTCCGGTCCGGCCGATGCTCGCCTCGACCGCCCCCGACCTCGTTGCCGCCCTCGCCAAGGCCGGCGGTGGACGGGTGGCGATCGACACCAAGCTCGACGGGATCCGGATCCAGGTTCACCGCGACGGCGACGACGTACGGATTGCCACCCGCAGCCTCGACGACATCACCGGTCGGCTGCCCGAGGTCGTCGAGATCGCCCGCTCCCTCCCCGCCACCCGGTTCGTGCTCGACGGGGAGGCGCTTGCCCTCGACGAGACCGGCCGACCCCGACCGTTCCAGGAGACCGCGGCACGGACCGCCCAGGACGCCGGCGTCGTCGTCACGCCGCACTTCTTCGACCTGCTGCACCTCGACGGTGACGACCTCCTCGACTCTCCCGCCGCCGAGCGCACAGCCGCCCTCACCCACCTGGTGCCCGAGGCGTGGCGCGTCCCTCGGCTGGTCACCGACGACCCTGATGCCGCAGCCGCCTTCCTGGCCGACGCCCTCGCGGCCGGGCACGAGGGCGTCGTCGTGAAGAACCTCGCCGCGCCGTACGACGCGGGCCGTCGCGGCGCCGCCTGGGTCAAGGTGAAGCCGGTGCACACCCTCGACCTGGTCGTCCTCGCCGTCGAGTGGGGCAGCGGCCGCCGGCAGGGCTGGCTCTCCAACATCCACCTCGGCGCCCGCGACCCCGCGACCGGCGCTCTGGTGATGCTCGGCAAGACCTTCAAGGGCATGACGGACGAGGTCCTCGCCTGGCAGACCGAGCGGTTCCTGCAGCTGGAGACGTCCCGGACGTCGTACGTCGTGAACGTCCGTCCGGAGCAGGTCGTGGAGGTCGCCTTCGACGGGGTCCAGCGGTCGACCCGCTATCCCGGCGGTGTCGCACTCCGATTCGCCCGCGTGGTCCGCTACCGCGACGACAAGACCGCAACCGAGGCCGACACGATCGAGACCGTGAGGTCCTTCGTCAGTTGAACGAGTTCGTTCAACGCGCCGGACAATCGCCGGCGGTCGTCAGCGCGGACATCGCTAGCATCGCGCCATGACGACTCAGGACGACGACGGGTTCACCGCACGTGAACTCTGGGGCATCGCGTGGCTTCTCGGGCTCCTCGGGGTGGCTGCCTGGGTGCTGGCGGCCACCTTCCTCAACGACGTCGACGCCGTCACCCGAAAGCTGGGTCTGGTCGTCGGCGTCGCCGTCCTTGCCTCGGTCTTCTCCGCGGCCTGCACAGTGCTCAGCGGGCTGAAGGCGGCCGAGGCCCGCCTGCGGCACCAGGACTGACGGAAACTGGGGCCTGCTCGGCGGAGCGGCGCGGGAAACTGGGGCCTGCTCGGCGGGGTGTGACACGCGTGCAACTGTGCGTGACACCAACTAGGATGGCGGCATGGCGAGCCCAGCTGACCCCTCGGTCGCGACCGACGGACGACGCTCCGCGGCCGCGGCCCGGCGCCGCGCCCGCGAGCAGGAGATCCTGGCCGCAACCCGCGCCCTCTTCGATCAGCGTGGCGTCCGCGACGCCCAGATCGAGGACATCGCCAAGGCGGTCGGCATCAACCGGGCCATCGTCTACCGGCACTTCACCGGCAAGGAGGAGCTCTTCGCGCTCACCCTGGTCGGCTACCTCGACGAGCTGCGCACGGCGCTCACCGCGGCATCGGCCCGCCACGAGTCGGCGCGGGACCGCCTGACGGCGATCGTCGGTACTTTCGTCGACTACGGCGTTGCCCACCCCGCCTTCACCGACTGCGCGCAGACGCTGATGCGCCGCAGCGGCCCCGAGCTCCTCGACGAGTTGTCCGAGAGCGCGCTCTTCCGCCTCGGCCGCGGCATCTCCGGATGCCTCGCCATGCTCACCTCGGCACTCGAGGACGGTGTCGAGACCGGCGAGTTCTCGGTCGCCGACCCGACCCTGCTCGCCAACACCCTCTATGCCAGCGGCCTGGGCGCCCTACAGCTCGCCCGGGTCGGGATCCTGGTCGCCGAGGCGGCGCCCGGGATCCCGACCGTCGGGGAGATCTCACCCGAGCAGGTCAAGGAGTACCTCGTGGCGTCGGCTCTCGCCCTCGCCGCTCCCCGACCCGCCCGCTGATCGACTACGGGGTCATCAGGGATCAGTCGCCGTCGGACTCCCCACTCGACGGCAACCGGTGCTCCGGGGCCGGCATCCTCGAGTGACGCCCCTTGACCGACTTCCAGATCGCCCGGTTGAAGGCCCGCTCGTCGATCTGGTCCTCCCGGCCCAGCTGCTGCCGGGCCGACATCCCGGCCAGCGGAGCGTTCGCCCCGTTGGTCGCATCACCCGCCTGGTCGGGCCGCAGCACGTCGTACGGCGCGCGCCGGCCGTGCCGGGAGAAGACCCCCGTCATCGGGGTGGCGAAGGTGTCGAACTGGGTCATCGGCTCGATCCCCACGATGTTCTCGATCGTGCGGAGCATCGAGGCGGTCGAGTAGAAGGTCGAGTCGACCGAGCCCGTCTGGGTGTACGGACTGATCACCTGCGAAATCGTGCGGTGCGCGTCCACGTGGTCGGGGCCGTTCTGCGCGTCGTCCTCGGTCACGAAGATCGCCGTGTGCTTCCAGTAGCGCGAGTGGCTGACCGCGTCGACGATCCGGCCCAGAGCCAGGTCGTTGTCCGCAACGTAGGCCCGCGGGGTCGGGAAGCCGGGCTTGGTCCCCGACGTGTGGTCGTTGGGCAGCCGCACGAACTGCACGGTGGGCAGGTTGCGGTGCGCGACGTAGCCGTCGAACTCCTTCTTCCACTCGGTGAACCGCGGCGTGCCGCAGTCGTCACGACGCGGCGCGAACGTGTCCGGGTTGTCCGGGCACGACAGGTCGTACCCGCGGAAGTCGTGGTCGGTGTGAGCGTCGAGCACGGCGTCGGTGCCGGCCATCGCCCCCGAGCTGTCGGCGTTGACGTAGAAGCCGTAGTTGCGGAACGAGACCCCGCGCTCGGCCAGCCGCTGCCAGATGTAGGAGTCCTCGAGGGTCTTGTTCGCCGTGATCGCGGGATCGCTCACCTCGGAGGGGTAGACACCCTTGCGACCCGAGTAGTTCGAGGGCCACATCGCCTCGGTGTAGGGGTTCGAGTTGGCCGACACCGTCCAGTTCCACCCCTGGGCGCTGATCTCGGCGTTGGCGTAGAAGTTGTCCAGGGTGACGAACTGGCGCTGGAGCGCCCGCTGGTTGGGCGCAGACTCCTCACCGAAGAGGTTGAGGGACGGGTCGCCGTTGCCCTTGCCCAGCGACCCGAAGACCTGGTCGAAGGTCCGGTTCTCCTGAACGATGTAGATGACGTGCTTGATCGCTGGCGTGTGACCTCGGGTCTGGGGCTTGTCGAACCCGTCGTTGGCACGAACCTGCAGGGTGTAGTCGGCCAACTGGGGCCCGCTCACCGGCAGCGACACTGTCGACAGGGTGCCCTGGATCATCGAGCCGACGTACTGGTCCTCCGGCGTCGTCTGGGGCGAGGTCGGGTCCGGGTGACCGATCCCGTCGTTGGGCCCGGCCCCCAGCCCCTTGGCGTTGAGGACGAACAGCTTGTCCGGGGTCGCCACGACTCCGGTCGGGTACCACCCGGTGGGGATCAGCCCGGTGGGCTCCTCGGTCGCGGTGTCGACCACCGAGACCGCGTTGTTGCCCGCGTAGGTGACGTAGAGCCGGTCACCGTCGGGCGACTCGCTCATGCCGAACGGCGCGCTCCCGACCTTCGCCCCGTCGTACGGCGCCAGCGCGATCGTGGAACGGACCTCGCTGGTGTCCGCGTCGAGCACCGAGATCTCGTCGCTGTCGCCGTTGGCGACGTAGACGGTGCCGTGGTCTCCCGAGAGGAGCACGGCACTCGGGTGCGTGCCGACGCGCACGGTCCTGGTCTCGGTCGGTTCGGTGCCCGTGAGGTCGACCACGCTGACCGTGTCCGCGCCCTGGTTGGTGACCCAGGCGGTGGTGCCGTCCTCTGACAGCGCCACGCCCTGCGGGGCATGTCCCACGGCGCCCGTGCTGACCTCGCCGCTCGCCAGGTCGACGACGCTCACTGCGTCGGCCAGGTGGTCGGCCACGACCAGGTGCTCAGCGTCCGGTGTCACCGCCAGTCCGGCGGGGAACATGTTCACGGCCACGCCGGCCGGGTTCGTCTTCGGCAGCTTCAGGGACGCCGCCTCGGTGAGGTGGTCACCGCTCACGTCGTAGACGTGGATCAGCTGGTCGCCGCCGCCGCTCGCGTAGGCGCGGGTCCCGTCAGGGCTGAAGGCCAGGCCCATGAACAGGCCGTGCGGCCGGCTGTAGGGCAACGTCTGGACGACCTGCGAGGTCGAGGTGTCGACGACCTGCAGCGACTGGGTCCCCTGACCGTCGTTGGACACCAGCAGCAGGCTGCCGTCGGGCGACAGCGCCGTGCCCAGGGGCAGGTCCCCGAGGGTCGTCTGGGTGCCGGCAGGACGGACGTCGTACCCCAGCGGGGTCACGCCCGTGCCGTCCTCGCGGGGACCCGCCTCACGCGACGTGAAGCTCTGTGCGGCAGCGGCGGCGCCGCTGCCCACGAGGGCCACGGTGGCTGCGATGGCAGCTCCGCGGCGCAGGGTGATGCCGTGGTTCCGAGATGTCACGGTCTCTCCTCGTTCGATCGACCGACGGCCGTCTGCCGCCGGACGTGCCGAACGTAAAGAGAGCGACGGCCCGTGACCGAACGAGCGGGTGTGGCCCGAGCCAACACCCGGTGAACACCCCGAACTCCCCCTGACGGGGAGCGGGGCTCAGCGCTCCAGGATGGCGACGACGCCCTGGCCACCAGCGGCACAGACCGAGATCAGCGCGCGTCCCGAGCCCCTCTGGGCGAGCAGCTTCGCGGCGACGTTGACGATCCGGCCGCCGGTGGCGGCGAACGGGTGGCCCGCCGCGAGCGAGGAGCCGTGGACGTTGAGCTTGGCCCGATCGATCGAGCCGAGCGGGGCGTCGAGGCCGAGGCGCTCCTTGCAGAACACCGGGTCCTCCCACGCCTTGAGCGTCGAGAGCACCTGCGAGGCGAACGCCTCGTGGATCTCGTAGTAGTCGAAGTCCTGGAGCTTCAGGCCCTCGCGCTGGAGCATCCGCGCCACGGCGTACGCCGGTGCCATCAACAAGCCCTCGCCACCGTGCACGTAGTCGACCGCGGCAGTCTCGGACGCCGTCAGGTAGGCCAGGACGGGCAGCCCCTTCTCCTCGGCCCAGGCCTGCGAGGAGAGCAGCACGGCCGAGGCGCCGTCGGTCAGCGGCGTGGAGTTGCCGGCGGTCATCGTGGCGGCCTCGCCCTTGCCGAAGACCGGCTTGAGCTTGGCGAGCTTCTCGACCGAGGAGTCGGGGCGCAGGTTGTTGTCGCGCTCGACCCCGCGGAACGGGGTGATCTGGTCGTCGAGGAAGCCGGCGTCGTACGCAGCAGCCAGCTTCTGGTGGGAGGCGGCAGCGAGCTCGTCCTGGTCCTCGCGGGTGATCTGCCACTCGAGGGCGGTGAGCGCGGCGTGGTCGCCCATGGACAGGCGGGTGCGGGGCTCGCCGTTCTGCGGGATCTCGAGGCCGATGTCACCGGGGCGGATCTGGCCCAGGGCGACGAGCTTGCCCCTGGTGTCGCGGGCGGCGTTGACCTTCATGAGCTTCTTGCGCAGCTTGTCGCTGATCGCGACCGGGGCGTCCGAAGTGGTGTCGGTGCCGCCGGCGATGCCGGACTCGATCTGGCCGAGGGCGATCTTGTTCGCCACCTGGATCGCGGCCTGCAGGCCGGTGCCGCACGCCTGCTGGATGTCGGTGGCCGGGGTCTCCGGGGAGAGCTTCGAGCCGAGCACGGACTCGCGGGTCAGGTTGAAGTCACGCGCATGCTTGAGCACGGCGCCGGCGACCACCTCACCGAGTCGCTCCCCCTCGAGGCCGAAGCGGGTCACGAGGCCGTCGATCGTCGCGGTCAGCATGTCCTGGTTGGAGGCCGCCGAGTAGGCGGAGTTGGAGCGGGCGAAGGGGATGCGGTTGCCACCGAGGACGGCGACGCGACGGGTCGTGGATTCCATGCTCCTATCCTTGCCTCTCAGACCCCCCGAGGGAATCCAATGAGGGGCACGTCACGAAACGTGGACTCACAGTTACACATCTAGTTACATGAGACTGTTCGCGGTCTCGACCGGCGCGACCACGCTGATCCAGGCGCTGACCCAGGCTCGACCATCGACCCCCTTGCGGAGGAGCAGAACCCCATGAGCGACAAGTACCAGAACTTCACGGCGTCCCCGATCGGCAAGCTGCTCGTCAAGAACCTCGGCCTGCCCAGCCCGATGAAGCTGGACCGGTACGTCGCGGGCGCACCGCTCGTGGACGGCACCGTCGTCGTCGGCGGTCGTGGTCGGCTCGCCGAGTTGCTCACCGGGCTGCTCGACCTGGTCGGCATCTCCGCGGTGGAGACCGCCGCCGACGGGGCGACGTACAAGGGCCTCGTCTTCGACGCGACCGGGCTGAGCGACGCCGGCCAGCTCGTGGCGCTGCGCGACTTCTTCACTCCCCTGTTGCGCAGCCTCGACCGCTGCCCGCGGATCGTGGTGCTCGGCACCCCGCCCGAGCAGGTCACGGGCAGCGAGCGGGTCGCCCAGCGCGCCCTCGAGGGGTTCACCCGCAGCCTCGGCAAGGAGATCGGCCGGGGCGGCACCGTCCAGCTGGTCTACGTCGCCGACGGCGCCGAGGCAGCAGTCACCTCCACGCTCGCCTTCCTCCTCTCCCCCAAGTCGGCCTACGTCTCCGGCCAGGTCGTGCGGATCGGCGCCACCGGCACCACCAAGGCCGTGGCGGTCAAGGACTGGGAGCGCCCGCTCGCCGGCAAGATCGCCCTGGTCACCGGCGCGAGCCGCGGGATCGGCGAGCAGATCGCCCGGGTCCTGCACCGCGACGGCGCGACCGTGGTCGGCGTCGACGTGCCGCAGGCGGCCAGCGAGCTCCAGGCGCTGATGAGGGAGCTCGACGGTGACTTCCTCACCCTCGACATCACCGACAAGGACGCGCCTCAGCGGATCGCCCATCACCTCAAGGAGAAGCACGGCGGCGTGGACGTCGTCGTGCACAACGCCGGGATCACCCGCGACCGCAAGCTGGCCAACATGATGCGCACCGATGCCGGGGACCGCTGGGACTCCGTGATCGCGGTCAACCTCACGGCCCCCGAGCGGATCAGCCGCGAGCTCCTTGACCAGGGCGTCATCAACAAGAACGGCCGCATCATCGGCGTCGCCTCGATCGCGGGCATCGCCGGCAACGTTGGCCAGACCAACTACGCCACCTCGAAGGCCGGGGTGATCGGCCTGGTCGACTCCCTGGCCGACGAGCTGAAGAACGGCATCACGGTCAACGCGGTGGCACCCGGCTTCATCATCTCCGCGATGACCGCGGCCGTCCCCTTCGCCACCCGCGAGGTCGGCCAGCGGCTCAACGCGATGTCCCAGGGCGGGCTGCCGGTCGACGTCGCGGAGACGATCGCGTGGTACGCCAACCCCGGCTCCACCGCGGTCAACGGCAACGTGGTCCGCGTCTGCGGCCAGATGATGCTGGGGGCCTGAGATGACCGATGCACCCAAGGTCGTCGAGGGCACACCGCACGCGCTTCCGATGCTGCTGAAGGCGGCGCTGCCGTCGCTGCCGGTCGTGAACCTGCTCCCGGGCATCCGCAAGAGCGGGGACGGGCTGCCGGACCTGGTGCTGACGCGGCACGACGTACCGATCGACGCCGCGCACGTCGCGGCGTACGCCGAGGTGTGCGGGTTTCCGACCAAGGACACCGTGCCGCTGACCTACCCGCACATGCTGGCCTTCGGGCTGCACATGGCGATCATGACCGATCAGGCCTTCCCGTTCCCGGCGATCGGGACCGTGCACCTGGAGAACTCCATCACCGCGCACCGTCCGATCGCGCTGACCGAGTCGCTGCAGGTGACCGCCCGCGCCGAGAACCTGCGCCCGCACGCCAAGGGGCAGGTCCTCGACTTCGTGACGACCGTGCACGCGCTGGGCGAGCTGGTCTGGGAGAGCACGTCGACCTACCTGCGCCGCGGCAAGGGCGCTGCCGACGCGGCCGCCGGTCTGGTGGTGCCCGAGGCGCCGCCGACGGGGACGATCTGGATGCTGCCCGGCGACCTCGGCCGGCAGTACGCCGCGGTGTCCGGCGACCACAACCCGATCCATCTCTACCCCCTGACCGCCAAGGCGCTGGGCTTCCCGCGCCAGATCGCGCACGGCATGTGGAGCAAGGCGCGCTGCATCGCGGCGCTCGAGAACCGGTTGCCCGACGCGGTGAAGGTGGACGTGGCGTTCAAGAAGCCGATCCTGCTGCCGAGCACGGTCGCCTTCGGCTCGCGCCCGGTCGACGACGGCTTCGCCTTCTCGTTGAGCAGCCCGCGCAGCGGGGCCCCGCACGTCGCCGGGGTGACCACCGCTCTCTGACGCCCGCCCCGGGGGACAAAAACGGCGCATATGTCCGGTTGAGGTCCCCCAGCCACCCCCTGAGCGACCCAAAGGGCGCATATGCACGCGTTGGGTCGAGCCTGGGACTCCGGGTGAACCAACCGGCGCATATGACCGCTTTCAGTTGCCCGGGGGACTCCGGCACGACCGAATCAGGACATATGCGCTGCTACGGCAGTCGCTGGTAGTCGACCCGGACGGGTTGGCTGCGGCCCGGTCAGCCGGCGTCGACGCGAGCCAGGAAGGCCAGGGTCCGCTCGAGCAGCAGGCCTGCGGCCTCTGCGTCGTACGACGGGAGCGAGCTGTCGGCGAACAGGTGCTGGTCGCCGGGGTAGATGAAGAGCTCCGCCGTGGGCCCGACCAGCTCGACCAGCTCACGGGCGGCGTCGAGGTCTCCCTCGTGGGCGAAGAACGAGTCTCCCTCCATCCCGTGGACCTGGACGGGCACGCCCTCGGGCCACGGGCCGAACGACCACGCGGCCGTGACGGAGACGCAGGAGTGGTAGAGCAGCGCCCCCCTGGCCCCGAGCCGGTTCTGGGCCAGCTCCTGGGCCGACATCACGCCCATCGAGAAGCCCGCATAGACGAGCTCCGCCGGGAGCCGGTCGGCCACGGACTCACCCACTGCATCCAGGTCGCCTGCCTCGGGGCTGTTCGCGAAGGCCATCCCCTCGTCGATCGTCTCGAACGTCCGGCCGCCGAAGAGGTCGGGTGTGTGCACGGTGTGCCCCGCCGCCCGCAGCTGGTCGGCGAAGGCGGTGACTCCGGGCGTGAGCCCCTGCACGTGGTGGAACAGCAGTACCTCGGCCATGTTTCCCGTCCTGGTGTCTGGTGGTCGCCGCAGCGCCTGGTCACCCGGTCAACCGGTCAACCGGTCAACCGGTCAACCGGTCAACCGGTCAACCGGTCAACCGGAGCATTGGTCAGCCCCGCGGCCGGATCAACCCCTCCTGGGCGACGGTAGCGACCAGCAGACCGTCCTGGGTGAAGACCCGCGCGAGGGCGAGTCCGCGACTGTTCGAGGCGGACGGCGAGGTCTGGTCGTAGAGCCACCACTCGTCGGCCCGGAACGGCCGGTGGAACCAGATCGTGTGGTCGAGCGAGGCCATCTGCACCTTGGCCGGGTTGACCTCGTGGGCCGACAGGGTCGCCCCGAGCAGGCTCATGTCGGAGGCGTAGGTGAACGCCGCGAGGTGCTCGACCGGGTCGTCGGAGAGCCGGCCATTGATCCGCACCCACATCCGTGCCCGGGCCGGCCGCTCGGGGTCCTCGGGCAGCCCCCGGCGCGAGGTGCCGAGGTGACGCGCCTCGAGGGCGGACCACTCCTTGGCCAGCGCGTCGGCGTCGACCGCTCCCCCGGCCCGCATCAGCGCGACCAGGTCGAGGCCCTGCTCCGGCGGCGGCACGTCGGGCATCGCGTCCTGGTGCTCGAAGCCCTCCTCCTCGCGCTGGAAGCTCGCGGTCAGGTAGTAGATCGGCCGCCCGTGCTGGCGCGCCACCACCCGCCGGGTCGCGAACGACCGGCCGTCGCGGAGCCGCTCCACGTCGTAGATGATCGGCACCGCCGTGTCCCCGGGCAGCAGGAAGTAGGAATGCAGCGAATGGATGACGTAGGTCGGATCGACCGTGCGCACACCGGCGATCAGCGCCTGGGCGGCCACCTGCCCGCCGAAGACCCGCTGCCGGTCGGTGTCGGCCGGGCGGCCGCGGAAGAGATCGACGTCGAGGCTCTCGAGGTCGAGGAGGTCGACCAGGTCCTGGGCTGCTGACGACTCTGCTGACGACTCGGGTTTCGACACGGACGTTCCTTCGGTAGGGCGGATGGAAGTTCAGGCGCGACGGCGGATCAGGCCCTCCTGGGCCACGGTGGCCGCCAGGGTCCCGTCCAGGGTGAAGACCCGGGCCAGCGCGAGGCCGCGCCCGCCCGAGGCCGAGGGGCTCTCCTGGTCGTAGAGCCACCACTCGTCCGCCCGGAACGGCCGGTGGAACCACACCGTGTGGTCGAGCGAGGCGACCTGCATCCCCGGGCTGGAGATGTGCACTCCGTGCGGCACCAGGGTGGAGCCCAGCAACGTCATGTCACTGGCATAGGTGAACGCCGCCAGGTGCTGCTGCGGGTCGTCGGAGAGCCGGCCGTTGACCCGGATCCACAGCCGCGCCCGGGCCGGCCGACTCGGGTCCCCGGGCAGTCCCTGGGTCGAGTTTCCGACGTAGCGCACGTCGAGCGCCGCCCACTCGCGCTCCCACTCGGCGGTGTTCTCCGAGCCACGGGAGCGGAACATCGCCCCGAGGTCGATCCCCTCCTCCGGCGCGATCACGTCGGGCCTCGCGTCCTGGTGCTCGAAGCCCTCCTCCTCGCGCTGGAAGTTGGCGGTCAGGTTGTAGATGGCCCGCCCGTGCTGGCGCGCCACCACCCGCCGGGTCGCAAAGGAGCGCCCGTCGCGGAGCCGCTCGACGTCGTAGATGATCGGCACCGCCGTGTCCCCGGGCAGCAGGAAGTAGGAGTGCAGCGAGTGCGCGACGTACGCCGGGTCCGCGGTGCGCGCGGCGGCGAGCAGCGCCTGCGCGGCGACCTGCCCGCCGAAGACCCGCTGGAGCGCCGTCTCCGGCTGGCGACCCCGGAAGAGGTTGACGTCGAGCTCCTCGAGGTCGAGCAGCTCGACGAGCTCGTCGGCGGATGCGGGCACCTGGTGGCTCCTGGTGTCGTGGTGGGCGGCGGAGAGCTAGGACGGCTCGGCGTCGGGGCCGTCGAGCCCCGCGAGGAACTGCTCGAACTGGTGGCCGAGCTCGTCACCGGTCGGCAGCGGCTCGTCGCCCGCGAGCAGGCTGGTCCCGGACTCCTCGGCCCGCTCGAAGGCGTCGTACTGCCGCTCGAGCGCCTCGACGACCCCCGCCACCTCCTCGTTGCTGGACAGGTAGCGCGCGATCTCGGACTCCCGGTCCTCCGCCTCCGCGGCGAGCCCCGACAGGTCTACGGTGAGGTGCCCGGCCCGCTCGACGTTCTCGAGCAGCGCGCCGGCCGCCTTGGGGTAGTCGAGCTGGGCGAGGTAGTGCGGGATGTGCGCGACGAAGCCGAGCGCATCGTGGCCCCACTCCCCCAGCCGAAGCTCGACGAGCGCCTGCGCGCTGCTCGGGATGCGGAGCTCCCCGCGCCACGGGCTGTCGCCCGTGATCAGCCCGGGGTTGTTGGCGTGGTGGGTGATCGCGATCGGCCGGGTGTGCGGCACCGCCATCGGGACCGCGCCCATGCTCACGACGCGGGTCACCCCGAACCGCTCCACGACTTCACGCACGGCGCGCGCGAACGCTTCCCAGCGGTTGTCGGGCTCGGGCCCGGTCAGCAGGAGGTACGGCGTGTGGCCGCTGTCGCGCAGCAGCCGGACGACCAGGCGTGGGGCGTCGTACGCCTCGTAGTGGTCGCGGGTGAACGACATCGCCGGCCGACGGGCCCGGTAGTCGTGGAACTGGTCGACGTCGAAGGTCGCCACGACGGGGCCGCCCTGCCCGGCCTGGCCGGCCTGCTCGAGGCGGCCGTCCGCGAGGTCGACCAGGTGCTGGACCGCCCGGCCGGCGGCGTTCCCGGCGTCGAGGAACCCGTCGAGGACCACCACCATCGTGAGGTCGCCGGCGACCGGCCCCTCGTCGGTGGCGCGGTCGAGCTCGGGCACGTCATCGACGATGTGCACGAGTCGGGGTTCCTGGGACACGGGTGACGTCCTTCCTGAGCGAGTTCCTGGGTGCCGTGGGGCAGCACCCGGACCGCCCACGATATTCCCCCCGGCCCCCGGCCCGCCCCGGGGTGACCACAGCCACACCCGGGAACCTCCACCGCCATTGTTACCGCGGGGTAACGTTTGCTCCGCATTCCCCCGTTTCCCCGCCCGCCCCCGCACCAGCCCCCGAGGAGAACCCCGTGTCGAGACAACCCCGACAGCTGCGGGAGGTCGTCTTCGTCGACGGCGTCCGCACCCCCTTCGGCAAGGCCAAGGGCCAGTACGCCGAGACCCGCGCCGACGACCTGGTCATCAAGTGCATCCGTGACCTGATGCGGCGCAACCCCAGCCTGCCGCCGGAGCGGGTCGACGAGGTCGCGATCGCGGCCACCACCCAGATCGGCGACCAGGGGCTGACCATCGGCCGCACCGCCGCACTGCTCGCAGGCCTGCCGCAGAGCGTCCCCGGCTTCGCCATCGACCGGATGTGCGCGGGTGCCATGACCGCGGTCACCACCACCGCCTCCGGCATCGCGTTCGGCTCCTACGACGTCGCGATCGCCGGCGGCGTCGAGCACATGGGCCGCCACCCCATGGGTGAGGGTGTCGACCCCAACCCGCGGATCCTCTCCGAACGGATCGTCAACCCCGACGCCCTGGTGATGGGCAAGACCGCCGAGAACCTGCACGACCGCTACCCCTCGATCACCAAGGAGCGCGTCGACGCCTACGCCGTCCGCTCGCAGGACAAGACGGCCGCTGCCTACGAGGCCGGGAAGATCCAGCCCGACCTGGTCCCCGTCGCCACCCGCTCCGCCGAGGAGGGCTGGGGCCTCGCGACGTACGACGAGCCGATGCGGCCCGGGACCACGATGGAGTCCCTGGCCACCCTCAAGACCCCGTTCCGCTCCCACGGCCGGGTGACCGCCGGCAACGCCGCGGGCATCAACGACGGCGCCACCGCGGCGCTCCTCGCCGACGAGGAGACCGCCCGTGAGCTCGGGCTGCCGATCAAGATGCGGCTGGTGTCCTACTCCTTCGTCGGGGTGGAGCCGGAGGTCATGGGCGCCGGCCCGATCCCGGCGACCGAGAAGGCGCTGCGCCAGGCCGGTCTCACCATCGACGACATCGAGGCCTTCGAGGTCAACGAGGCGTTCGCCGTGCAGGTGCTCGCCTTCCTCGAGCACTTCGGCATCGCCGACGACGACCCGCGGGTGAACCCCTACGGTGGCGCCATCGCCATGGGCCACCCGCTGGCCTCCTCGGGCGTGCGT
The DNA here is from genome assembly GCA_046597165.1 of Nocardioides sp. GTDB lineage: Bacteria > Actinomycetota > Actinomycetes > Propionibacteriales > Nocardioidaceae > Nocardioides. The sequence goes on along the minus strand of JBKJLD010000024.1, from coordinate 14,512 downwards.
CTGATGACCCAGCTCGCCGCACAGTTCGAGGAGCGTCCCGAGGTCCGCTACGGCCTGGTGACCATGTGCATCGGCATCGGCATGGGCGGCACCGTGATCTGGGAGAACCCGCACTGGACCGGTACCGACACCAACGACAAGGGAGAGGTCGCCTGATGACCGACATGACCGCACTCCTCGCCCGCGCCCAGGAGATCTCCACCGACGCCGAGCGCGTCACCGAGGCGCATCTGCGCAAGGTCACCCTGGCCACCCGCGCCGGTGCACCGGCCGGCGTCCTGGGCCTGATCACCCTCGACAACGGCGAGGACCACACCAAGCCGAACACCTTCGGCCCGCGCTCGCTGATCGCGCTCAACACCGCGATCGACGCCGCCCTCGCCGACGACGAGATCACCTCGATCGGCGTCACCGGCAAGCCGTTCATCCTGGCCGCCGGCGCCGATCTGACGAGCATCGCCGGGGGTGGCGAGGACGGCGTCCGCGTCGTCGCCCAGCTCGGCCACGCGGTCTTCCGCAAGCTCCAGGACGGGGTCGACGGTCAGGCCAAGCCGTCGTTCGGCCTGATCAACGGCCTCGCCCTCGGCGGCGGTCTCGAGGTTGCCCTGCACTGCACCTACCGCACGGTCATGGACAGCGCCCCCGCGCTGGGCCTGCCCGAGGTGATGCTCGGCCTGGTGCCCGGCTGGGGCGGCGCCTTCCTGGTGCCCAACCTGGTTGGTCCCGACACAGCGGTGACGCTGATCCTGGAGAACCCCCTCAACAACGGCAAGACCCTCGGCGGCAAGGCGGCGTACGACGCCGGGCTGGCCGACGCGTGCTTCTCCGGCGCCGACTTCCTCGAGCAGTCCCTGCTCTGGGCGGCCGACGTACTCACCGGTGCCGTCACCGTCGAGCGGCCCGAGATCGACCGCGGTGCCACCTGGGACGCCGCCGTCGCGCGCGGCACCAAGGTCGCCCGCAGCAAGACCGGTGGCGCGAGCCCGGCCGCCGCGAAGGCCGTCGAGCTGATCGACTCCGCCCGCGACGGCGACCGCGACGCCGGCTTCGCGCGCGAGGACGAAGCCCTCGAGGCGATGTCCCGCACGCCGGAACTGATCGCCAGCCTCTACGCCTTCGACCTGGTGCAGAAGCGGGCCAAGCGCCCCGCCGGGGCCCCGGACCGCTCGCTGGCCCGGCCGGTGACCAAGGTCGGCATTGTCGGCGCGGGTCTGATGGCCAGCCAGCTGGCACTGCTCTTCCTGCGCCGCCTCGAGGTGCCGGTGGTGCTCACCGACCTCGACCAGGAGCGCGTCGACAAGGGCGTGGGCTATGTGCACGCCGAGATCGACAAGCTGCTCGGCAAGGGCCGGATCAACCAGGACAAGGCCAACCGCTTCAAGGGGCTCGTCTCCGGCGTGGCCGACGACGCGGCGAAGGCGGCCGCAATGGCGGACGCAGACTTCGCGATCGAAGCCGTCTTCGAGGAGATGTCGGTCAAGAAGTCGGTCTTCGCCGACCTCGAGAAGGTGGTCAAGGCCGACTGCGTCCTGGCCACCAACACCTCCTCGCTCTCAATCACCGAGATGGCCGCCGACCTCGCGCACCCCGAGCGGGTCGTCGGCTTCCACTTCTTCAACCCCGTCGCGGTGATGCCGCTGCTGGAGATCGTCCAGGGCGGCGCGACCGACGACGCCACGCTGGCCACGGCGTTCGCCACCGGCAAGGCGCTGAAGAAGACGACCATCCTGGTCAAGGACAGCCCGTCCTTCATCGTCAACCGACTGCTCGGCCGGTTCATGAGCGAGGTCGGCCAGATCGTCGACGAGGGCACCCCGGTGGCCGTGGCCGACGCGGCCTTCGCCGGTGTCGCACCGATGCCGCCGTTCATGCTGCTCTCGCTCGTCGGGCCGGCCATCGCCCTGCACAACGTGGAGACGCTGCACGGCGCCTTCCCGGAGCGCTTCCACGTCTCCCCCTCGCTCCAGCGGGTCGTGGCGGCGAAAAAGGCGGCCTACTACGGTCCCGACGGCGCCATCGACCCCGAGGTCGAGGCGCTGCAGGAGAAGCCGGAGAACCCGGTCGTGCTCGACGCGGCCGAGATTCGCACCCGGGTCCTGACCGGGATGGCCGAGGAGACGCGCCTGATGCTCGACGAGGGCGTCGTCGTCGGACCCGAGGACCTCGACCTGGCGATGATCACCGGCGCCGGCTTCTCGTTCTGGAACGGCGGCCTCACGATGCTGCTCGAGCGCGAGGGCCTCGGCAAGTTCCACTGACCCACCCCGGATCGGCCCACCCGTACGATCGGGTGGGTCGATCCGTCATTTCAGGAGGAGTCCCCTTGATCTTCATCACCGCCAAGTTCCAGGTCCTGCCCGAGCATGCCGAGGCCTGGCCCGAGATCACCCGCGAGTTCACCGAGGCCTGCCGAGCCGAGGACGGCTGCCTGTGGTTCGACTGGTCGCGCAGCCTCGACGACGCCTGCGAGTACGTCCTGGTCGAGGCGTTCCGCGACGGGAACGCGGGCGCGGCCCACGTGCAGAGCGACCACTTCAAGACCGCCCAGCGGCACCTGCCGCCGTACCTCGCCGCCACCCCGAGGATCGTCAGCCAGTCAGTCGACCAGGACGACTGGAACGAGCTCGGCGAGATGGCCGTCGAGCGCTGATCTCGGTGCGGCGCCTCCCGGTCCTCCTCGCGGCGTTGGTGACGGTGCTGACGCTCGTCGTCTCCGGTGCCCCTGCCGAGGCGGCCGGGAAGCCCTGGGTCGAGCAGGCCCAGCGGCGGCTCAACCACCTGCACTGCCACGCGGGACCAGCAGACGGCAACCTCGGCCGGTGGACCCGGTCGGCGGTGATCCGCTTCCAGTCGCGGCATGCGCTGGAGCAGAACGGCCGCCTCACCTCGCGGGTGCGCAGACAGCTGTACGCCGACGACGCGCAGCGCTGCGACGTACGGCCATTGCCGCGGCACTCCGGCACCGGTCGCCGGATCGTGATCAGCCAGCACCAGAACTGGGTGTGGCTGGTCGGCCCGGCCGGCGGGGTCGTCGCGGAGGGCGGCATGGTCGACAACTCGTCCCAGCTGCGCCGGGGCGGCTACGCCACCGGCTCCTACTGCGGACGCGCCGCCCGGATCGGGAGGAACGCAGCCACCAGCAGCAACCAGGTGTGGCTCGACAACTTCGTCCGGTTCGCGCCGTGCGGCTTCGGCTTCCACCGGATCCCGACCTGGCGGTCCACCGGCCGCCAGGTGCACCCCGACTGGTTCCTCGGCACCGACTTCGCCGACTCGCACGGCTGCATCCGGTTGAGCCGGGAGCTGTCGCGCTCGGTCTGGAGGTTCACCACCCGGCGTACGCCGGTCCGTGTCGTCTGAGCGAGCTCAACCCTTGGGCAGGGAGGGATCCAGGTCGGCGTACCGGTGGAACCACGGCTGCGCCTCCTCGAGCTGGGCGGCCAGCTGGAGCAGGAGGCCGTCAGAGCCGAGGCCGCCGACCAGCTGCACGCCCAGCGGCAGGCCCGCCGCGGTCCAGTGCAGCGGCACGCTGATCGCCGGGCGTCCGGTGAGGTTGGCGAGCTGGGTGTAGGGCACCCAGCCGAGGTTGTCCGCGATCAGCTGGTCGAGGACGCCGGTGGCCGCGAGCACCTTGCCGGTCCGGGTCCTGGCCACGACTCGCGCGGCCCGTTGCAGCGCGGCGGACGTCGTCAGCTCGTCCACCGCGAGCGGGGGCCTGGCCAGGGTGGGAGTGAGGAAGAGGTCGTGGGTCTCGTGGAACCCGGCCAGCGCGCGGGTGTACTCGTTGACGTTGGCCAGCGACTGGAGCAGCGCGCGCAGGCCGGCCACGCGGCCGAGCTCGGCGGTCGCCAGGGTGTCGGCCTCGAAGTGGCTGTCGGGCGAGCCGAGGCGTCGCTTGACGTCGGCGACCTGACCGTGGAGCTGGGCGAACCAGATGGTCAGGAAGTCGCGGGCCAGCGCCTCGTCGTCGTGGGGCGGTGCGACCTCCTCGACCTCGTGGCCGAGCTCGGTGAGCAAGGCAGCCGCCGACTCGACTGCGGCGATGGCCTCGGGGTCCGGGCTGGCGTTGATCGCGGACGAGCACGAGTAGCCGATGCGCAGCTTCCCGGGACGCTGGTTGACGGTCTCTGCGAACGACGTCGTCGGGCGTGCTCCGTCGTACGGCGCTCCGGAGTCCGGGCCGATGATCGCGTCCAGGAGGGCGGCGCTGTCCCGCACGGTCCGGGACACGACGCCCTGCGTCACCATCCCGAACATCGCCTCACCGGTCTGCGGCCCGGAGGGGCCGAGGCCCCGGCTGGTCTTGAGACCGACCAGGCCGTTGCAGGCGGCCGGGATCCGGACCGAGCCGCCGCCGTCGTTGGCGCCGGCCGCCGGCACGATGCCCGCCGCGACCGCCGCGCCGGAGCCACCAGAGGAGCCGCCCGGCGTGTGACCGAGGTTCCAGGGGTTGCGGGCAGGGCCCCACAGCTCGGGCTCGGTGACGGCCTTGGCGCCGAACTCGGGGGTGTTGGTCTTGCCGAAGATCACCAGCCCTGCGTCGAGGAACCGCTGGGTCACCAGCGCGTGCCGGTCGGCGACGTCGTCCTTCAGCGCGCGACAGCCGTTGGACGTCGGGAACCCGGCGTACTCCTGACCGAGGTCCTTGACCAGGAACGGCACGCCGGCGAACGGACCGGACAGGCCGGGGTCGGCCGCCTGCGCGTCGGCCACCGCCGTCAGCGGCACGACCACCGCGTTGAGCTTCGGGTTGACCGCGTCCCGGCGCTGCCGGGCCAGGGCCAGCAGCTCGGCGGCCGTGACCTCCTTGTCCGCCACCAGGCGGGCCAGGGTCGTCGCGTCGCAGGAGAGGTACTCGCTCAGGTCCATCGCCGGAGTCTAGGGCTGCGCCCCCGGGACGTCCCACGAATGGTGGACCCCCTTGCTCCGCCCGGATGACGTCTCGTGGCTCAGGCCGTGATGGCGGCGGTGTCGTGAGGTGAGGTGCCCAGCAGCCGGTCGCGCAACGCGACCAACTCGGACACGGCCTCGAGGAACCGGACGGTGCTCTCACCGACCTGGAGGTCGTCGAAGTAGTGGTGGCGCATCGCCGCCCGCGCGAGGTGGTGCTCGTCGTGCTCGAGGCGATCGGCGATCAGCGCCGTCAACTGGGCCTCGTCCTCGTCGTCGACCACGTCGGCGCACCGGCTCACCGGCACCTCCGCGCGAAGCCGCTCCGCGTCGTGGTGCCGGTCGGTGAGGAAGATCGGCTTCTCGGTGCGCAGGTAGAGCCAGTCGAGCCCCACCGACGACACGTCGGTCACGATCGCGTCGCAGTCCGGCATCACCGCGAGGATGTCACCGCTCACGATGGCGACGTGGCCGGCAGCGGGCTGGCGACGATCGGCGTCCCCGACCAGGGCGAGGATCTCCTGGTGGGCGGCCCGCACCGCGGGGGTCAGGCTCGTGGCCACCTTGGGGTGCGGCTTGTAGACCAGGCGTACGTCGGGCACGGCCAGGATCGCCCGGACGATGTCGGTCCCCCGGGTGTCGAGGGAGGTGTAGTCGTTGTACGCCGCATCGCCCTCCCAGGTCGGCGCGTAGAGCACGGTGCGTCGCCGACTCGGGGCGAGCAGGGCGGCCGGTCGCAGGTCGAGCTGGGGCCGGCCGACCCGCACCAGTCGGCTGGCGTCGAACTCGAGCAGGCCGGCCTCGTGCCGCTGCACGGCGGCCTGGCCAGCGACGAAGACGCGGTCGTAGGCCTTGGCGTTGTTGCTCGCCATGCTCTGCTTGTCGCTCTCACCGTGGTTGACGTGGACATGCATCATCCGGCCGTTGATGAGGGACTGGAAGTTCAGCATCGAGTTGTTGCAGTAGAGCACCACCCGGGCGTCGAGCTCGTCGTACAACGAGGTCAGCTCGGGGAACGACGGCGCCGTCAGGACCGGGAGCCAGGTCCGCGCCCGCAGCGCGGTCGCGGAGTCGGGGTCGCGGACCACGATCCCGACCGCGTGCTGCTCGTGCAGGATCTCGAGGACGGCCAGCCACTGGACCAGCTGGTAGCTGCGAGTGGGGTCGTCCGCGAAGTAGGCGATGACGGCGACCTCGGGCATCCGGTAATTCTACCCGCCGCTGGGGACCGGGTCGGCCGGGGGCGTCTCGACCCGGGTGCCCTCGTCTGTCACCCGGCTGTGGGTGCGTCCGTAGGTGAAGTAGATCGCGAACCCGATCGCCATCCACACCAGGAACCGCAGCCAGGTCTCGATGGACAGGTTGAGCATCAGGTAGACGCAGACCGTGGCGGCCAGGATCGGCAGATAGGGGTTGAACGGGACCCGGAACGAGCGGGCCAGGTCCGGGCGCCGCTTGCGCAGGATCGGCACCGCGATCGAGACGAGGGCGAACGCCGACAGGGTGCCGATGTTGACCATCTCCTCGAGCTTGCCGATCGGCGTGCACGAGGCGACGACCGCCACGGCCGCGCCGATGGTGAGCGTGATCCGGATCGGCGTCCCCGTGCGCGTGCTGGTGCGGGCGAAGGAGTGCGGCAGCAGGCCGTCGCGGCTCATCGCGAAGAGCACCCGCACGGCGCCGATGAGCAGCGTCATCACGACGGTCGTGAGTCCCGCGACCGCACCGGCCGCGATCATCGTGGCGAAGCCGTCGTGCCCCACCGTCTTGAAGGCGCTCGCGAGTGCCGCCTCGTTGTCGATCTGGTCGTAGCGGACCATGCCGGTCACGACCAGCGCGACGGCGATGTAGAGCACCGTGCAGATGACCAGCGAGAAGATGATGCCGCGCGGCAGGTCCTTCTGCGGGTTGCGCGCCTCCTCCGCGGTGGTGGCCACCACGTCGAACCCGATGTAGGCGAAGAAGACGACCGAGGCGCCGGAGATGATGCCGAGGATCCCGAAGGTCTGCGGCTCGATGCCGAAGATCCACTGGAAGAGTGGCTGGGTCAGGCCCGACGACACGACCGGGTCAGCGGCCGGCGGGATGAACGGGTGGTAGTTGGCGCCCTTGATGAAGAAGAGGCCCGCCACGATCACGAAGAGCACGATGAAGAGCTTGACCCCGACCAGCACGAGGTTCACCCGCAGCGACTCCTTGATCCCGACCGCGATCAGGATCGTCAGCACGGCCACGAGCAGCAGCGCCGCCACGTTCACGTGCCCCCAGGCGAAGTGCTCGGGATCGGCCGGTCCGATCGAGGCCGGCCAGCCGAGCCCGATCTCCTCGAGGAACGTGACGAAGTAGGTGCTCCAGCCCTGGGCGACCACCGAGGCACCCAGCATCAGCTCGAGGATCAGGTCCCAGCCGATGATCCAGGCGACCAGCTCACCGAGGGTGGCGTAGGAGAAGGTGTACGCCGAGCCGGAGACCGGAACGGTCGAGGCGAACTCCGCGTAGCAGAGCGCCGCGAGTCCGCAGCAGGCCGCGGCGATCGCGAACGAGAAGACCACGCCCGGGCCGGCGAACTCGGAGGCCGCCTTGCCCGTGAGCGTGAAGATGCCCGCACCGATGATCACGCCGATGCCGAAAACGGTGAGGTCGAGCGCGGTCAGGGACTTCTTGAGCTTGAAGTCCGGGTCCTCGGTGTCCTCCATGGACTGCTCGACGGACTTGGTGCGGAAGACATTCATGGATGAGAACCTAGTGCGTTCGTGGTCTAGTCCTGTGCATTGTCCGTGGGCGCGGCCGTGGGTGTCTCGCCGGGCGCTGCCGTGGGGGTCTCGCCGGGCGCGTCCGTGCTCTCGGGCTCGTAGGTCGCCACCATCAGCTTCGCGGCCCGACGAGCCAGGGCCCTCGAGCCGATGCCCAGCCGGTCACGCAGGACTTGGTCCGGGGCCGAGGCCGACCCCGCCGAGGCGTTGTCGAAGGCGTCCAGCAGCCCCCAGAGGACGCTCTCGCCGTAGCTGGCCGAGAGGTACTCGCAGGCCCACCAGGCCAGGGCGTAGTGCTCATCCGCGTCGGCGTCGTTGAAGCTGGCATCCTCGGGCAGCCCGCTGACTCCCTGCCGGGCGGCCCGGAGCACCCGGGCGGGAACGGCGCGGTCCTCGGGCGCCAGGGGGCGCACCGAGACGTACTCCGCGAGCCCCTCGCTCAGCCAGACCGGCGCCCGGTCGTCGTGAGCTCCGAGCGCGACGTGGGTCAGCTCGTGCCGGACCAGCCGGTCCCGCTCACGGCCCGGCCGAGCCAGCATCCGGGGGCTCAGCACCACCCGGGTCGCCGCCAGCCCGCTGTCGTCCGGCGAGACGCGGACGGGGAAGGCGACCGCGTCCAGGGACTCCGGGTGGTCACCCGGCAGGTCGTCGAGACCGTCGAGGAAGCGGCTGTCCGACAGCGCATAGATCACCACCGAGCGCGACCAGTCGTAGGGCACCTCCGCGGACACCGCCGCCAGTCCCGCCTGGACCGACGCGACCAGCCGGTCGGCCTGGGTGACCGAGGACGGGTCGAAGATCCCCAGCACGCCCGGCGTCGAGCGGACCTCGATCGGCCCGGTGTCCCAGGGCTGGGCCTGGACGTGGTTGCGGGCCTCCCAGGCCGGGTCGGTCACCGAGGCGAGCACGAAGCGGCCGGGATGCCGAGAGGGTTCGAAGCGGAACCGGTCGGGCGTGGTGACCGGCCGCGCGTCGTACCCCTCGAGCTGGAGGCGGAGCGCCACGACCACCCAGTAGCCGGCCCCCTCGCGGACCAGGCTGCCCCGGTCGAAGGTGTAGGAGTACCTCGCGAGGGGCAGCTGGGCAAGGTTGTCGAAGTACGTGAGCTGGGCGGCCACGAACTCCGGGTCGCGGCCCAGCCCCGCCTCGAAGGCGGACCGGTCCCCGCGGCGTACGGCGGTGGCGCGCTGCCGGAGCGCCCGGTCGAGCGACCGGGCCACGTCGGCGGGCCCATGGGGGGACGGCGCGGCCGCCGGCGAGAGAACCGAGGGAGCGACCGGCGGGCTGGTGGGCGCGCTGGCGGGCGAGGCCGCCGGCGCCGAGCAGGCGCTCACGAGCAGGCAACCCGCCGCGACGGCGAGCGCGAGTGCTCGCCGAGCGCTAGCGGCGCTGGTCGGCATCGACCAGCGCCCTGCCCTCGGCCAGGGCGGTCATGTCCTCGACGATGCCGAGGGCGAGTGCCTGCGGGGTCAGCCCGATCCGCTCCAGAATGGCGGCGCGCTTGGCGTGGCCGAGGAACTGCTGCGGGATGCCGTGCAGCCGGAACGGGGTGTCCACGCCCGCGTCGTTGAGGGTCTGGAGCAGGACCGCACCGCAGCCGCCGATCCGGCCGTTGTCCTCGATGCTGACGACCAGCTTGTGGGCGCGGGCCAACTCGACGATCGCGGGGTCGACCGGCATCACCCAGCGGGGGTCGACGACGGTGACGCCGATGCCCTGGGCCACCAGCCGCTCGCCCACCTCGACGCCAACGGTGGCCATCGAGCCCACCGCGACCACGAGCACGTCGTGGGTGCCGTTGCGGACGAGCACGTCGGCTCCCCCGGCCTTGCCGACGGCGGGCATGTCCTCGGGCGGCGGGCCCTTGGGGAACCGGACCACGGTCGGGGCGTCGTCGACCTCGACCGCCTCGTTGAGCAGCTCGCGGAGCCGGGCCGCGTCGCGGGGCGCTGCCAGGCGCAGCCCCGGCACCACCTGGAGGATCGACATGTCCCACATGCCGTTGTGGCTGGCGCCGTCGTCACCGGTGACCCCGGAGCGGTCCAGCACGAAGGTGACCCCGCACTTGTGCAGCGCGACGTCCATCAGGACCTGGTCGAAGGCCCGGTTGAGGAAGGTGCCGTAGAGCGCGACCACGGGGTGCAGGCCACCCAGGGCGAGCCCGGCGGCCGAGGTCGCGGCGTGCTGCTCGGCGATGCCGACGTCGAAGGTCCGCTCCGGGAAGCGGACCTGGAAGGTGTCGAGCCCGACGGGGTGCATCATCGCCGCGGTCATCCCGACGACGTCACGACGGCGCTCGCCGATCTCGACGATCGCGTCGGAGAAGTAGTCGGTCCAGATCCGACCCTTGGGCTTCTCGGCGCCGGTCTGCACGTCGAACGGCCCCGGCGCGTGGAACTGGTCGGCCACGTGCGCCTCAGCCGGGTCGTAGCCGTAGCCCTTGCGGGTGATCGCGTGCACGATGACCGGCCCGCCGAACTTCTTGGCCTGCACGAGCGCCTGCTCCATCGCGACGCGGTCGTGGCCGTCGACGGGGCCGACGTACTTGAGGCCCAGGTCCTCGAACAGACCCTGCGGGGCGAGCGCATCCTTGACGCCCTTCTTCATCGCGTGCAGCGCGTCGTAGGCCGCCGGGCCGACGCCCGGCACTGCGTTGAGCCGGCGCTTGACCAGGTCGAGCACGTTCTCGTACCGCGGATTCGTGCGCAGAGAGGTGAGTGCGGTGGCGAGCCCGCCGATGGTGGGCGTGTAGGAACGGCCGTTGTCGTTGACGACGATCACCAGACGGCTCTTCTTGGCGATCGCGATGTTGTTGAGTGCCTCCCAGGCCATGCCGCCGGTGAGGGCGCCGTCGCCGATGACCGCCACGACGTGGCGGTCCTCGCCACGGATCACGTAGGCCTTGGCGAGGCCGTCGGCGTAGCTGAGGGCGGTCGAGGCGTGGGAGTTCTCGACGATGTCGTGCTCGGACTCGGCCCGGCTCGGGTAGCCGCTGAGGCCCCCCTCGCGGCGCAGGGTGCCGAAGGTCGCGGCGCGCCCGGTGACGAGCTTGTGGACGTAGGACTGATGGCCGGTGTCGAAGACGATGCGATCCCTCGGCGAGTCGAAGACCCGGTGGATCGCCAGGGTCAACTCGACCACGCCCAGATTGGGACCGAGGTGGCCGGTGTTGGTCGCCACGGTGGTGATCAGGAGGTCACGGATCTCGGCGGCGAGCGTCGTCAGCTCGTCGTCGGTGAGACCACGCAGGTCACGCGGGGTCGAGATCGACTCCAGGTAGCCCATGGGTCCTCCGGAACTGTGTGGTGGTTGCTCTACGACGGGTGGCCGACGATCGAGTTTATCCGTGGGGGGTCAGGGACGAGCATTCCGCATGTCGAGAACCGCCACTGCGGGCTCCTGGAGGCTCCCCATCCAGACCCGGCCCTCGTGCTCGCGGACCCCGGTCACCATGTGGTAGCCGTCGGTCTTCACATCGCAGTCGTGGACGAGGGCGCCGTCGTCGTCGTACGCCTGGACCCGGACGGTGCGCTTGGGCTTGGGCTGGATGCGTTCGGGGATCCGGGTCACCTGGCGGCGTACCCACGGAGGGCTGGACTGGAGCCGCTCGACGACCGGGTCGCGGGGCGAGGCGATGGTCACCCAGATCAGGCCGTCGCTGCCGCGGGCGATGTTGTCGGGGTAGCCCGGAAGGTCCTGGACGAGGTGGTCGCGGGTGCCGGCCTTCGGGCCGGTGATCCAGTGGCGGACGACGTCGCGGCCGGCGGTCTCGGCGACGGCGACGAACTCCTCGCCCTGCGACAGGGCGACGCCGTTGGCGAAGGCGAGCCCGTCGAGGACGACCTCGACCTCGCCGCTCTCGGTCAGCTTCAGCAGCCGGCCGGTGCGGGTGTCCTGGACGAAGTCGTCCTTCCACCGCTCGATGCCGAACTTCGTCGAGGAGTCGGAGAACCAGACCGTCCCGTCGGAGGCAATCGCGGCGTTGTTGCAGAAGACCATGGCGGTGCCGTTGACGCGGTCGGTCACCTGCTCGACGGCCCCGCTGGCGGTGTCGATGCGCAGGATGCCGCGCTTGGCGTCACAGACGAGCAGCCTCCCGTCGAGGTCGATCTCGAGGCCGAGCGGTCGGCCGCCGGTGTGCGCGATCCGCTCGAGGTGCTCGCCGTCGTGGCTGATCCGGAAGATGCTGCCGTCCTCGGTGCCGGTGAAGACGGCGCCCTCGTCGCGGCCGCTCGTGGCGACCACCACGTCCTCGGCTCCGCCTGCGGGCACGGGGATGACGGTGAAGTTGTCGCTCATGGGCACAAGCTCCTGTAGAGGTCGGAGTCGAGGAAATCGGGGACCAGGGAGGTCGCCGAGACGGTGCGGGGCAGGGTCCGAGCAACGGTCGGCTCCACGAAGACGATCTGGCGGCCCTCCCCCAGGACGATGTCGGCGTCGGACAGGTCCGTGGGGGCGACGAAGACCCGGATCGGGTCGACGGTGCCGTAGGCCTCGTGGAAGGTCTCGTGCTGGCGCCACAGGGTCAGCTCGTCGGGGCGCAACCGCACCCCGGTCTCCTCCTCGAGCTCGCGAGCGGCGCCGACGTCGTAGGCCTCACCGTCGTCGAGGTGACCGCCGACCAGGCCCCACTTCTCCGGGTCGATCGCCGGGTGCTCGTCGCGCTCCTGGAGCAGGATCCAGCCACGACGGTCCACGAGGATGACGCAGCCGAACCGATGCATGCGGGCCACGGTAGCGGGGCCTCGGCTGTGGCAGGGTGACCTCATGTCCGACCCCGGCGCGCGTCTGCGTTCCTTCGTCGCGCCGTTGGTCGTGCTGGCGCTCATGCCCGGTCTCGCGTTCGCCGCGCCCGCGCACGCCGTGCGCCACGAGCGGGGCAACCCGGTCGCCGTGACCGGGTTCGTCCTCCAGGGGGCCCCCGACCGTCTGCTGCGCCGCAACGCGGACGAGCTGGCCCAGATCGACGTCGCCGGGGTGTCGATCACCGCGAGCGGGCGTGGAGTCCGTGAGCCCACGGCGGGCGCCGTCCGGCTGCTCGGGACCGCGCACGACCTGGGTCTGCGCGCCGAGCTGCTGGTGAGCAACTACAGCAACCGGACCGGGGACTTCGACCCGCGCGCGGCGGTCCGGCTGCTCCGCGACCCGGCGCACGTACGCCGTGTCGCGTCCCGACTCGCCGGGTTCGTCGTCGACCAGGGCTGGGACGGCGTCAATGTCGACCTGGAGCGGGTGCACGCAAAGGACGGGCCGGAGTTGGTCGCCTTCATCCGCGAGCTGCAGAGCCGGATGCCGGCCGAGGCGACCGTGTCGATCGACATCTCCGGGGCCACCAGCGTGGCCGCGTTCCGGGCGCGCGGCTACCGGCTCAAGGGGCTCGCCGGCGCTGCGGACGTCGTCGCCGTGATGACCTACGACCAGCACGGGCCGGGTTGGTCGGGACCCGGACCGATCGGCTCGCTGGTCTGGCAGCGCGACGTGCTCGACGCGCTGCTCGCCGAGGTGCCGGCCGCGCAGGTCGACCTGGGTGTCGCGGGCTACGGCTACACCTGGCCGCGGCACGGCACCGGACACCCGGTCTCGCCTCGGGTCGCGCGCCGAATGGTGTCGCGCGCCGGTGCTCGCGCTGAGTTCCGGAAGCGGGCAGGTGAGTGGACCGCCCGGCTCTCGAACGGCACCGTGCTGTGGTGGTCGGACGCTCGCTCCCTCGAGCTGCGCCGGGCCCTCGCCGCGCGCCGCGGCGTACCGGGGCTGGCGCTGTGGCGGTTGGGGTCGGCGGACCGGCTCTAGGAGGCCGGCTCGATGTACGCCGTCAGACGCTCGTCGTCGGTCACCGACCTGAAGGTGTTGATCCAGTAGGCCTTGGCCATACTCGACTTCCCTTCTCCGATTGCGGGCGGCTCCCGCAAAGACTGCCGAAACTTTACTTTCGGGTTGGTGCAGAACCCCTGGTTTTCGGGGTTGGACTGTCGGTGGCAGATGGTGGGATGGAGTCATGTTCGTCACCGATCTCACGGGTCTGCCGGTCGTGGTTGCGAGCCTGGATGCGGACTGGTTGCTGGAGCTGGTGCAGGACACCGAGGTCCGTGATCGTGAGGCTGCCCGGGCGAAGCTGCGGTTGGCGGTGCGGTGGTGTGAGCTGCACCCCGCGACCTCGGACTCCGGTGTTGCGACGTGGGGCGAGACCCGGCTCCCCGAGCTCGAGAGGGACGAGTCCCTCGGTGGTGAGGGCACCCCGCTGGTGGCGGCGTTCACCCCGGAGCCGTTCGCTGCCGCACTCGGGGTCTCCCCACTCAGTGCCATGGGTCTGCTGGCCGACGGGCTGGATCTGGTGCACCGGTTGCCCCGAATCTGGGCGCGGGTCGAGTCGCTGGTTGTGCCGGCGTGGAAGGCCCGCCGGGTCGCGCAGGCCACCCACGCGTTGTCGTTGGCAGCAGCAACCTATGTGGACACCCACCTCGCGGACCGGATCGAGACGTGTGGGGCCGCCACGATGGAGCGGGTGGTCGCGATGGCGATCGCGAAGTTCCACCCCGAACTCCTGGCCAAGCGGGAGAAGAACGGCCGGGCCGGGTGGCACGTCAAGGTCACCCACCCGAGGGCCGGAGAGTTCGCGGGCACCTCGTTCCTCGAAGCCTCCGGTGACTCCCTGGACCTGGCCAAGTTCTACGACCTCATCTGTGAACAGGCCGCCACCCTGGGTGCGTTGGGTGACACCGAGTCGTTGGAGGTCCGTAAGGCCAAAGCGCTCGGGGTGAGCCTGTCAAGATTTCTGTGTAAGGGCCGGTCATTTCAGGTGGGGGTTGATGCGGTCGGGGTAGGCCAGGGCGAGCTGCTCGAGGGCCTGCTTCCAGTTGGTGACGACCTGG
>JBKJLD010000036.1:0-15111 GCA_046597165.1 Nocardioides sp. | reverse complement strand
GGATCTCGCGGCGGTACGTCGTGGTGGTGCGGTCGATGATCGCGTCGAAGCAGGACTCGACCGTCTCGACGCCGTAGCGGTCGAAGAGCTCCCCGAGCCGGCGCGCACCCATCAGGCAGGCGGAGCACTCGGCGTCGAGATCGGCGGAGAGCGACTCGGGCATCCGCGAGTTGCGGGTCATGATCGACAGGGCGGCCTTGTTGGGCACCCCGGCATCCCAGAGTCGGATCGGAGGGACCATCAGGCCCTCCTCGAAGACGCTGGTGGCGTTGGAGGGCATCGAGCCGGGGACAGCCCCGCCGATGTCGTCGTGGTGACCGAAGGCCTGGACGAAGGCGACGACCGTGCGCTCGCCCGCGGGGCCGGCGAAGACCGGCACGGTGACGCAGAGGTCGGGCAGGTGTCCGATGCCGCCCTCGGAGCGGTAGACGTCGTTGTGGAAGAAGACGTCGCCCTCGCGCATCTCCTCCAGCGGGAAGTCCCGGGCGATCGGGTGCACCAGCGCCGAGTAGGAGCGGCCGGTGAGCTTGCGCAGCAACCGGTCGTGGATCCCGGCGCGGAAGTCGTGGGCGTCGCGGATCATCGGGCTGCGGCTGGTGCGACCGATGGCCGTCTCGACCTCCATCTCCACCGAGGCCAGGGAGCCCTGGACGATCTCGACGAGGACCGGGTCGGCGCTGGCGCCCTTGTCAGCGGTCAGGTGGCCGAACGGGAACTGGGTGGGGGCCCGACGGCTGGTGGTGTCGACGGGACCGTCCTGGGGTGCGGTGTGGACCACCCCGGCCGAGTTGGTGCACATCAGATGCTCTCCTCGTTCGTGCCGGGGGTGGTCTCGACGCGGGTGACGATGACGTTGAGGTACTCGTCGACGCGCGCGGTGAAGCCCGGGTGCAGCGGGATCGTGGAGCCGAACTCCTCGATGATCGCCGGGCCGGTCACGACCGTGCCGGGCAACAGGTCGTTGCGCCACAGGACCGGGGTGTCGACGTACCCGTCGGCCGGCTCGAAGCAGACCGGACGGCGGCCCCTCTCGGCCGGGACGCGGCCGTCGCCGAGGGGCGAGCGGGCGATCTCGGGGCGCTGGATCGGGCCGATGCCGGAGACCCGCAGGTTGACCCACTCGACCTGCTGGGTGCTGTCCCCGGCGAAGTCGTAGCCGTAGAGCGCCTTGTGCTCGGCATGGAACAGCTCGGCCACGGCGTCGAGCACCGCGGCGTCGACCGCACCCTCGGGCACCGCGACGCGCACCTCGAAGGCCTGGCCGAAGTAGCGCAGGTCGGCGGTGCGCACGAAGGAGTGCTCGCTCTCGGGGAACCCCTCCCTGAGGAGGGCCGCACGAGCCTGGTCGGTCAGCGCGTCGTACGTCGTGGTGACGTCGGCCGGGTCGAGTCCGTCGGCGAGGGACACGTGGGTCTGCACGTAGTCGTTCTTGACGTCGACGGTGAGCAGGCCGAACGCCGAGACGTTGCCGGGGTTGGGCGGCACCAGGACGGTGGGCAGGCCGAGCACGTCGACCAGACGGCAGAGCAACAACGAGCCCGAGCCGCCGAAGGTGGTGAGGGTGAAGTCGCGGACGTCGAGCCCGCGCTTGACCGTGACCTGGCGCAGCGCGTTGGCCTGGTTCCAGGCCGAGATCTCCAGGACGCCGGTGGCGCAGGCCTCCGGGGTCATGCCGAGCTGCGCGGCGAGCTTCTCGACGCCGGCGCGGGCTGCGTCGACGTCGAGCGGGATCTCGCCACCGAGCAGGTGCGGGGGGATCCGGCCGAGGAACACATGAGCGTCGGTGATCGTCACCTCGGCACCGCCCTTGCCGTAGCAGAGCGGGCCGGGGTCGGCGCCGGCCGACTGGGGGCCGACCTTGAGCGTGCCCTCGGGCGAGAGCCAGGCGATCGAGCCGCCGCCGGCACCCACCGTGACGACGTCGATCATCGGGATCTTGGACGGGAAGGCCCCGACCGACCCCTCGGTGGTCAGGGTCGGCTCGCCGTCGATGACGACCGAGACGTCGGTCGACGTGCCGCCCCCGTCGCTGGTCAGCACCCGGTCGAAGCCCGCCACCCTGGCGATCAGGGCCGCGCCCAGCGCGCCGGCCGCCGGACCGGACAGCACCGTGGTGATCGGCTGGTGGACGACCTCATCCGCGCTGAGCACGCCGCCGTTGGACTTCATCACGTAGAACGGGACAGCACGGGGGGCTCCGCCCCCCCGGGACCCCCCAGAAGCGTCTTCGTGGACGAAGCCGTGGAGGCGGGTCTTGATGTTGTTGACGTACGCCGAGAGGCGCGGCTTGACCGCGGCATCGACCAGCGTGGTCATGGCGCGTTCGTACTCGCGGTACTCGCGCAGCACCTGGCTGGACAGCGAGACGACGGCCTCGGGGTGCTCCTCGAGCAGCACCTCGCGCATCCGCTCCTCGTGCGCGGAGTTGGCGTAGGAGTGCAGGAAGCAGACCCCGAGGGTGAAGATGTCCTGCTCGCGGAACCAACGCGCCGCCGTACGGGCGGACTCCTCGTCGAAGGGGCGGACCTCGGCGCCGGTGAAGTCGAGACGACCACCGACCCCCTTGACCCGGTCGCGCGGCACGATCCGGTCGGGCTTCACCCAGAAGTAGGAGTTGCCGTAGCCGTCGGGGACCGATTGGCGGGCGATCTCGAGCATCGACTCGTAGCCCTCGGTGGTGATGAAACCGAGCCGGTCCACCTTGCCCTCGAGGAGCTGGTTGGTCGCCACCGTGGTGCCGTGGCTGACTGCGGCGATCGCGTCCCCGTGGCCGGCAGGCAGGCCCAGGAGGGCGAGCACCTTGTCGATGCCGGCCATGAAGCCGTCGGCCGGATTGCCGGGCGTCGAGGGGGTCTTGGTGGTGACGAGCTCACCGGACTGCTCGTCGAAGGCGACGACGTCGGTGAACGTGCCGCCCGTGTCGATGCCGATCCGGATGCTCCGCGAGGTGGGGGGTGCCATGGCAACGATTCAACCCGGCGGGCCACCCCCGGACCACGGCACATCTTGCCGACCAGACGTTGGTTCGTCGGCAACCTCTGCCACAGGGGGTGGCGGGGGTCAGGCGTCGGGAGCGCGGTCGTTGTAGACCCCGGCCTCGACCTGGCCGCTCAGCGCCTGGATGGCCGTCATGATCTCGTCGGTGGCCTCGCGCCGCGCGCGCCCGCTGGGTACGCCGTCGTACCGGCCGGCGAAGTCGATCGGCTCGCCGAACCGCAACGTGATCGGCACCAGTCTCGGTCGGGAAACGCCCACTGGCTGCACGTGCTCGGTGCCGGTGATGCCGACGGGCACGACCGGGGCGCCCGAGGTCAGGGCGAGGTGAGCGACCCCGGTCCGGCCGCGGTAGAGGCGACCGTCGCGCGAACGAGTGCCCTCGGGGTAGATGCCGAACGCCTCTCCACGTCCGAGCACCGCCAGGGCGGTGTCGAGGGTGGCCAGCGCCGCCAAGCGGTCGTCGCGGTCGACGGGCAGCATGCCGAGCCCCTCGAACCAGGCCCGGATGAGGCCACCCTTGATCCCGGTGCCCTCGAAGTAGTCGGACTTGGCGAGGAAGACGACCTTGCGCGGCACCACGATCGGGATCGCCACGGAGTCGAAGAAGCTGAGGTGGTTGCTGGCGAAGATCACCGGTCCAGTGCGGGGCACGTGCTCCAGACCGACCACCGTGGGGCGCCACAGGGCCCGGGCCACGGGCGGCACGATCCGCTGGATCGTCCCGAAAATTCGCGTCTTCACGGGGCCAGTCTCCACGAGCCCCCGGAAATAGGCGAAGGGCCCTCGCGAGTATGAGTCGCAAGGGCCCTTCATTTGACCGGTACTGGTGACGCTCCCGATCGATCGCTCTTCTCCGCCGATCCCAGCGGCCTCGTCACCCTGCCGCTCCAGCGAGTTTCCCCGCCGTATGGATCCTTGTTTCTGAGCCATCCCGCTCTTCCCGGAGGAAGTGCGTAAGAGAGTTCTATGCCCCCGATCCGCACCTGCGCAAGGTATTCGCGAAACATTCCTGCGGTTCCACCGGCGGACGGCGTGTCGTCCACAGACGCGCCGTTGTTGCTCCACAGATTGTGGCTGTTCCTCCACAGATTTCGAGGTTGCCTGTGGAGAGACCCGACGCTAGGCGACGGGTCCGAGGGCCGCCTCGAACGCCGCCGCGACCTCGAGCAGCCGGCGCTCGCCGCCGTGGGGCGCCACAATCTGGATCCCTACCGGGAGTCCGTCGGCGGTCCGGCCGGCCGGCACCGAGATGGCGGGGCAACCGGTGACGGTGATGAGGTACGACGCGCGCATCCAGTCCAGATAGGTCGCCGTCGGTCGCCCGTTGATCGCCGACGGGAACTCCTGGTCGGCCGCGAATGGCGGAACCTGGGAGGTCGGCAGCACCAGCACGTCGTACGACGTGAAGAAGTGCCGCATCCGCTCCGAGAGCGTGGTGCGCTGGGTGTAGGCGCGGGCGACGTCGGCGCCGCTGAGCGTCTCCCCCAGCCGGATGTTGTCGGCGAGGGACTGCTTGAACGAGTCGGGGTGCTCGGCGAGCAGCCGCCCGAACCTGGCCTGCAGGTGCCAGGCGCGCAGGGTCCGGAAGGCGTCGTCGGCCTCGGCCAGATCGGGGTGCGCGGCGAAGACAGCGGCACCTCCCGCGGTGAAGACCGACGCCGAGCCCTCGACGAGGGCGGTGACCTCGTGGTCGACCTCGAAGGCGCCGCCCAGGTCGGTGGAGAGCGCGACCCGGAGCCCGACGAGTGAGCCGGTCAACGGGGCGGCGAACGACGTGCCCAGCTCGGTGAGCGCCTGGGGGGCCCGCGGGTCGGGGCCGGCGATCACCGAGAGCAGCAGTGCCAGGTCGCCGACGTTGCGGGCCATCGGGCCGCCGACCGAGGTGGTCTCCCACTGGTTGTAGAGCGGCCACTCGGGGACCCGTCCCAGCGACGGCCGCAGCCCCACGACCCCGCAGAACGAGGCCGGGTTGCGCAGCGAGCCGCCCATGTCGGAGCCGTCGGCCAGGGGGACCATGCCCGAGGCGAGGGCGCAGGCGGCTCCCCCGCTCGACCCGCCGGCGGACCGGGTCGGGTCGACCGGGTTGCGGGTCAGGCCGAAGACGGTGTTGAAGGTGTGTGACCCTGCCGCGAACTCAGGCACGTTGGTCTTGCCGATCACGACGACCCCGGCGCGTCGTACCCGCTCGACGATCAGCTCGTCGGCGTCGGGGACGTGGTCGGCGAAGAGTGGGGAGCCGTACGTCGTTCGCCAGCCCGCGACCGCATGCGTGTCCTTGAAGGCGAACGGCAGCCCGTGCAGGGGACCGACCTTCTCGCCGGAGGCCAGCGCCTCGTCGGCCGCAGCGGCGCCCGCACGGGCCCGCTCCTCGTCGAGCGAGACGATCGCGTTGAGCTCCGGGTTCCGCTCGGCGATCCGGGCCAGGTGCAGGTCGAGCAGCTCTCTCGCGGAGATCTGGCGGGTGCGGACCGCGGCCGTCAACTCACGGGCGGTCGACTCGACGCTCAGGGCGGTTGAGGCGGTCACTTCTCAGTCACTCCCTGACGTTCCTGGGCGTTGCAACGGCTAGGAACGTCAGGGATCGCCGGTGCACCGGCGATCCATCCAGGTCCCCTCACCGCCGACGGCCGAAGAGCGACCCGGCGATCACGCCGAGGAGCACCAGCCCGGCGCCGACGGCGATCCCCTTGAGGAAGTCGTCCTGGGAGCCCACCGAACCGGCCTTCGCAGGAGCGGTGAAGACCGCGGCACCCGAGGCAGTCTCCGCAACCCGACCAGCCGCCCCGGCCCCGGCCCCCGCGCTGCCCGAGAGCACGGCGTCGACGTTGCCGAAGAACTCTGCGGCCATCCGGCGCGAGACCGAGCTCAGCATCCGCTGGCCCACACCACCGACCATGCCCCCGACGACCGCGTCGGCGTCGTAGGTGATGGTCGTGGTGCCGTCCCCACCGTCGGCGAACGTCACGACCACGTCGGCGCCGATCGTTCCCGGAGCACCCGCGCCCTGGAGCTTCATCATCAGCGAGTCGTGCTGCGCCAGGTCCGACAGCTCACACGACCCGGAGTAGGTGCCCTTGATCGCGGCCACGCCGGCGGTCACGGTCATGGCGTAGGCGTTCTCGCCGGTCGCCTCCAGCCGCTCGCAGCCCGGGATCGTCCGCACCAGGACCGACGGGTCCAGGATCGCGGACCAGACCCGGTCGACCGGGGCGTGCAGGACGGCGTCGCCGGTGAACTTCATGACTTCTCCTCGGACCGCTGCTGGCGCAGCTCGAACAGCTCGGACGGCGAGATCGGCATGGCCGTGATGGGGAATCCTTCGGCATCCTCGATCGCGGACGCGAAGACGGCCGCCGAGGGGATCACGCCGGCCTCACCCGCGCCCTTGATGCCCAGGGGGTTGAGCGGGGACGGCGTCTCCAGGTGGTCGATGTCGATGCCGTCGGGGACCTCGGTGACGTAGGGCATCAGGAAGTCCATGAACGAGGCGTTGAGCAGCTGCCCCGACTCGTCGTAGGCCATCCGCTCGTAGAGCGCGCCTCCGATCCCCTGCGCGACGCCGCCGTGGATCTGGCCCTCGACGATCATCGGGTTGATCAGGTGGCCGCAGTCGTGGACGACGGCGTACTTGAGGATGGTGATCTCGGCCGTCAGCGGGTCGGTCTCCACGATCACGGCGTGCATGCCCGACGCGAAGGTGGCCCGCTCGGGTGAGTAGAAGTCCTTGCCCTCCAGGCCCGGCTCCTCGTCCTCGGGCACCGGTGCCTTGCCCGGGTCCCCGACGGAGAACTGGGTCGCGGCCTTGGACGCCTCGTCGAAGGCGTAGCGCAGCGGGTTCGACAGCACGGACACGGTGCCCAGGTCGATCGAGGCCCCCGGCGAGCCCTTCACCGACACGACCCCGTCGACGATCTCGAGGTCGGACTCGTCCGCCTCCAGGGCGTCCGCGGCGATCTTGAGGACCTTCTCCTTGGCCCGCTTGGCCGCGAGGTGGATCGCGGAGCCGCTCATCACCGCGGCGCGCGAGGCGAAGGTGCCCACGGCGTACGGCATCCGGCGGGTGTCCCCGGTGACCACCTCGACGTCCTCGAAACGACAGCCGAGCTCGTCGGCGACCAGCTGCGCGAAGACCGTCTCGTGGCCCTGGCCCTGCGTGGTCAACCCGGTCGCGACCTTCACCTTGCCGGAGGTCTCGATGTGCACGTGTGCGCCCTCGTAGGGACCAACGCCGGTGCCCTCGACGTAGCAGGCCAGGCCGATGCCGACCGTGCGTCCCAAGGCCGCCATCTCGGCTCGGTACGCCGGGAACTCGTCCCAGCCGACCAGCGCCTTGATCTTCTCCAGCGACGCCGGGTAGTCGCCGGAGTCGTACTCCAGCTCGCGGCCGTCCTGGAAGATCAGCCCCTGGTCGAAGGGGAACTCGTCGGGCTGGATGAAGTTGACCGCGCGCACCTCGGTGCGGTCCTTGCCGAGGTACGCCGCGATCGCGTCCATCGTCCGCTCCATCGTGTAGCAGCCCTGCGGTCGGCCGGCGCCGCGGTAGGGAGTCACCATCACCGTGTTGGTGTAGAGCGACTCGAAGACGACCCGGTAGTTGTTGGGCTTGTAGGGCCCGAGCAGCTGGGTCGAGGTGATGATCGGGACGATCAGGCCGTACGGCGAGTAGGCGCCGTGGTCGTGCCAGAACTCCACGTTCAGACCACACAGGCGACCGTCGTCGTCGAAACCGACCTCGACGTGATGGACCTGGCCACGCTCGTGGGCCGAGGAGATGAAGTGCTCGCGGCGGTCCTCGGTGAACTTCACCGTGCGCCCCAGCGCGCGGGCCGCGAGTGGCACCAGGAGCTCCTCGGGCCAGGGGTGGTTGATCTTGACGCCGAAGCCGCCCCCCACGTCGGGGGTGATCACGTCGACCTGCCCGAGGTCGAGGCCGAGCTTGACCGCGACCGCGGCCCGGACCCCGGTCGAGGTCTGGGTGGAGGTCCACACCTGGAGCCGGTTGATGTCGGGGTCCCAGCGGGCGACGGTCCCCCGGCCCTCCATCGGCATGCAGGCACTGCGCTCGATGGTCAGGTCGAGCTCGAGGCGGTGCGGTGCCGCGGCGATCGCGGCTGGTGCGTCGCCGACGTTCTGCTCGAGCCGGGCGCCGATGTTGCCGGGCACGTCCTCGTGCACCAGGTGCTCGGCGGCGCGCGCGTTGTCGAGGCCGACGACCGGCTTGAGGAACTCGTAGGAGACGTTGATCCGGCCGACCGCGTCCTCGGCGACGTAGCGGTCGTCGGCCACGACGAAGGCAATCGCCTCGCCGACGTAGTTCACCTCGTCACGGGCCAGGGCGTACTGCGTGCGGCCGTGGGTCAGCGCCGGGTGCGGGATGAGCAGCGGCAGCGGCTCGGCCATCGGGCCGGTGAGGTCGTCGTAGGTCCACACCGCGTGCACGCCGTCGAGGTCGAGGACCTCGTCGACGTCGATGTCGATGATCCGGGCGTGGGCATGCGGCGAGCGCAGCACCGCGGCATGCAGCGTGCGTCCGTCGATGGCGATGTCGTCGACGTAGCGGCCGTTGCCGCGCAGGAACCGCTGGTCCTCGACGCGCTGGACCCGGGTGCCCATCAGCTTGGTCGTCACGGCGCGCCCTCCTCGATCAGGACGGCGGCGCGTTCCACGGCCTTGACGATGTTCTGGTAGCCCGTGCACCGGCACAGGTTGCCGGCGATCATGTCGCGCGCCTCTTCGTGGGTGGGGCACGGGTTCTCCGCCAGCCCGGCCGTGATCGTGGTGAGGAATCCCGGGGTGCAGAAGCCGCACTGCAGACCGTGGCACTCGGCGAACGCCTGCTGCACCGGGCCGAGCGAGCCGTCGGGGTTGGTGAGCCCCTCGACCGTGGTGATCTCGCTGTCGACCGCAGAGACCGCGAAGATCAGGCAGGAGCGCATCGGCTTGCCGTCGACCAGCACCGTGCACGCGCCACAGACGCCGTGCTCGCAGCCGACGTGGGTTCCGGTCAGGGCGAGGTCGTGGCGCAGCGCGTCCGACAGCAGCCGTCGCGCAGGCACCCGGGTGTCGTGCGTGGTGCCGTTGACGACGAGTCGTACGTCGTGGAGCTCCTCGCTCATCGGGCGTTCCTCTCACAGGCATCGTCGTACGCCGCGCGCAGGACGCGGCTGGTCAGGACCCGCACCAGCTGGGCGCGGTAGGCGGCGGTGGCGTGGATGTCGCCGTCGGGCTCGAGCTGGGCCAGGGCCGCCTCGGCGGCCGCGGCCAGGGAGTCGTCGTCGACCCCGCCGGCAAGCTCGGCCGTGAGGTCGAGCACGGTCGGGAGCTCGTTGACCGAGAGGAAGCCGGCGCGTGCCTCCACGACGTCGGCGCCGTCGAGGCGCACCAGGGCCGCGACGCCGCACAGGGCGTAGTCGCCGTGCCGGCGGGCGATCTCGTCGAAGGCCACTCCGGCCTGCGCGGGCAGGGCCGGGAAGAACGCCGACACCGCGATCTCGTCGTGGCGCAGCGAGGACTCCAGAGGGCCGAGGAAGAGCTCCCCGGCCGCGATCGTGCGGTGACCGGCGATCGACTCGACGTCGACCGAGCCGCCCAGCAGACACAGGACGACCGGCATCTCGGCCGCGGCGTCGGCATGGACGATCGAGCCGACGGTGGTGCCGCGGTTGCGGATCGTCGCGTGCGCGACGTGCTGCAGCGCCATCGCCAGCAGGGGCTGGATGCCGCGTGCCTCCGAGCTGGCCAGGACGTCGGCGTGCCGGGCGAGCGCGCCCACCCGGACGCCGGCGTCCGTGACCTCGATCTCGGCCAGGCCCGGGAGCCCGTTGATGTCGACCAGCAGGGCTGGTGCGGCGAGCCGCATCGACAACAACGGGACCAGGCTCTGGCCACCCGCGAGCACCTTGGCGTTCGGTTCGCCGGCCAGATCAGCCAGTGCTTGCCGGAGCGTCTCCGGCCGGCGGTACGCGAAGGGTGCGGGTTTCACAGCGCCCGGGTCACCTCATCTGCGCCGCGGTGGGTGCCGGCGCTGTCATGGCCACGGTTGACCAGGTGGAAGAAGACGATGACCAGGATCGTGCCCAGCGCGATGCCGCTCAGCTCGAAGTTGTCGCTGATCTTGAGCGTGACGCCACCGATGCCCGCGATCAGGCCGGCAGCGAGGCCGACCATGTTCACCGGGTTGCCGAAGTCGACGTTGTTCTCGACCCAGATCTTGGCGCCGACCAGGCCAATCATGCCGTAGAGCACCACGGTGATCCCGCCGAGGACGCCACCTGGGGTGGCGCTGACGACCGCACCGAACTTCGGGCACAGACCGAGCAGGATCGCGACGGCGGCTGCCACGTAGTAGGCGGCGGTCGAGTAGACGCGGGTGGCACCCATGACGCCGATGTTCTCGGCGTACGTCGTGGTCGGCGAGCCACCGAACGCGCTGGCGAGCGCGGTCGCGAAGCCATCGGCACCGATCGCCCGGCCCATGTAGGGGTCCAGGTTCTCGCCGGTCATCTCCGCGACGGCCTTGACGTGACCGGTGTTCTCGGCGATCAGCGCGATCACACCGGGCAGGACGAGCAGGATGAAGGTGAGCGAGAAGCTCGGGCCGTGCACGACGGAGACGCCGTCGGACAGGGTGCCGCTGGGGAAGCCGATCCAGTCGGCTCCCGACACGCCTGCCCAGCTGAGCCGGTCGTGCGTAGTCATCTCGCCAGCGCCGGTGACAGCCGTGATCTGGCCGAAGATGCCATCGAAGAGCCAGGAGACGATGTAGCCGAAGACCAGCGCGAGGAACACCGCGATCCGCGCCCAGAAGCCCGGGAAGAGCACCGCTGCGCAGATCATGAAGGTGGCGGTCAGGAGTGCCACCCACTGGTCCTGGGGCCAGTAGATCTTGGCCACCACGGGGGCGAGGTTGAAGCCGATCAGCATGACGACGGCGCCGGTGACCGCGGGCGGCAGGATCTTGTGGATCAGCCCGGTGCCGGAGAAGTGCACCATGACGCCGACGAGCAGCAGCACGATGCCGGCGACCATGATCGCGCCGGTCACGTCGGACGAGTCGCCACCCTGCGCGCGGATGGCCGCGACTCCGGCCACGAAGGAGGCACTGGTCCCGAGGTAGCTGGGCACCCTGTTGTTGCAGATGAGCAGGAACAGGATGGTGCAGATGCCCGAGAACATGATCGCGAGGTTGGGGTCCAACCCCATGATCAACGGGAAGACGAAGGTGGCGCCGAACATCGCGACCACGTGCTGCGCACCCAGTCCTACGGTCTTGCCCCAGGCAAGGCGCTGCTGTGGTCCGACGGCCTCACCGGGCTTTGGATCTACGAGATCCCACTTGAACATCGACATTGACGATCCTTCCCTGGCGCTCTGATGGGCCCCGAGGCTCCACAAACTAGTGATCTTCATGACACACCCACGACAGCGACAACTGCCGAAGGAACGCCGGATCGACTGGCACTAGTTGCGAGCGAGTCGGCAGCGTCAGCCGACGATCTCGAGCACTCGCAGCGCCACGGCGACGTCCAGACGCAGGTGCGGGTCACTGGAGAGCGGGCCGAGCAGGCGCTCGAGCTTGCTGACCCGGTAGCGCATCGTGTTGTAGTGGAAGAACTGCAGGCGGGCGGCCTCGGCCACGTTGAAGTTAGTGTCGAGCAGCACCTGCAGGGTCTCGCGCAGGTCGGCCGCCTCCGGCGTGACCTCGGCCAGCGGTCCGAGCACGTCGCGGGCGAAGGAGCGCAGCTCCCCGGCGTCGGGGATCAGCGCGATCAGGCGGTGCAGCCCGAGCTGGTCGAAGAAGGTGGTCGATCCGCCCCCGTTGACCCGGCGCCCGACCTCGACGGCCCGTCGGGCCTGGGCATAGGCCTCGGGCAGCTCGTCGAGCGAGTGCGCCACCCGGCTCACGCCCACCGAGAACGGTCGGCGGCCGCCGCCCCGGTCGCCGGAGACCGCCGTCACCGTGCGTCGCACGACGCCGTGCCCGGCGACCGGCTCGTCGTCACCGTCGACGAGCGGCAGCAGGGTGACCACCTCGGAGGAGAAGTCGGCGCTCGGGATCCCGACGTCCAGGTTGCGGCTCACCTGGTGCCACGCGGCCGCGAACCGTTCCTGCCACTGGCGTCGCTGGGCCCGGGACGGCTCCTCGTCGGGGCCGGGCGGGTCGATCTCGGCGGCCACCACGACCACGGGTCGCTGCAGGTCCCAGCCGAAGGTGTCGGCATGCTCCGCGACGTACTCCTCGTGGCCGGCGCGGCGCAGGAACAGGTCCCGCAGGAAGTCGCCGCGGTACTTGTTCTCGACCGCGGTCACGGCCTCCTCGCGGGTGATCAGCAGGGCCGCGACGGCCGCGGCCCGCTCGAGAGCGTGCACGTCGTCGGAGGAGATCGCGGAGGCGGAACGCACGCAGACCAGCCGCGCCAGGTCGACGCCACCGGCCGCCACCCGCAGGCAGCGCACCTCCCCGGGGCCGACCGGCACGGCGTCGCTGCCGATCCGCTCGACCCGCAGCCGCCCCGTGGGGTCGAGCAGGTCGTCGGTCATCAGCTGGGTGCGCAGCTCCGGTGTGAGCGCCGCGGCGCGTTCGCGCCCGTCGGTCGAGGTGAAGAGCACGCCCACGTCCAGGACCCGAGCCACCTCGGCGGCGATGCCGTCCAGGTTCCCGCCCTCGAGCACGATCTCGGTCAGCCCCGTGTGGAGGGCGTCCACCCGAGCCAGGGCGGCGCTGGCCTCGTCACCGGCTATCAACACTTGCACTCCCCTTGAGGCATCGTTGGCACAACCTCACATCGGAAACCGTAAACCCGCCCACTAGCGTCGGTGTGGTGACCCCACCCCCACCGACCCCTGTGAGCGCGCCACCACGCGTCCGGGCTCGCCTCGGTGCGGCGGCGGACGGCCCACGAACCGTTCTGCACCGCGGCCGGCACGCGGTCTACGTGGACCTCGACGGCTGGTGCGTCGGGGTCGTCGCCAGCGCCGCCGCCGCAGTCCCGTGCGCACTACGAGTCGGGACCAACGACCTCTCGACGCTGAGCTCGGCGTCGGCGTATCTTCGAGGCGGAGTCCTCCATCTCGGCGACACGCCCTTGGTGATCGGGCGCCTCGTCGCGGTCCGGTCTCCCCGGCTCAGCCTCGCGCGGCTCCCCCGTGACCCGGCGAGCTCGGTCCGTCCACGGGTCACCCCACAGCCCGAGCCGGCCGAGCTCGTCGCTCACGTCGCGAGCAGCATCGACGGACACCTCGACGCGAGCGCAGTCGAACGACTGGTCGGCCGTGGCGACGGTCTCACCCCTCTCGGCGACGACCTGCTCTGCGGCTGGCTGGCCCTGCACCGCGCAGCCGGCGTGGCCACGCCCGAGATCGACGCGGCCGTCCGCGCAGTGCTGGGCTGCACCACGCTGCTGTCGGCCACCCTGCTCGACTGCGCGCTGCACGGCGAGGTGCTGCCGCAGTTCGCGGCGTACGTCGCGGCCCTGGCCACCCCCCAAGAACCCACCGCCGCCGCGGCACTCGCCGCGGTGGGACACACGTCCGGCGCCGGTCTCCTGCACGGCGCCCACCTGGCGCTGACGGAGCTCGGTGCCTCGATCGGAGCTGCTGCATGAACACCCTCAGTCACGTCGAGCTGCGTCCCGGCGCCTACGCCGACTCGGTGACCCTGCTGCAGGTGAGCCGGGCCGTGCAGTCCCTGGACGGCGTCCTCGCCGCCCAGGTCGCCATGGCCACCGGCCTGAACGTCGAGGTGCTCACCGAGATGGGCTTCGAGGTGCCGCCCGGCGCCACGACCAACGACCTCGTCGTTGCGCTGCGCCTCGCAGACGGCGACGCACTGGAGGTGGCCCTGGCCGGTGTCGACCGCGCCCTGAGCGACGCCAACCGGCGCGAGTCCGGCCCCAGCGAGCTCGCCGCGCCGCGGACCACCGCCAGCGCCCTGCGCCGCGCGCCGGAGGGGCTGGCCCTCATCTCGGTGCCCGGAGCGAGTGCCCTCGTCGAGGCGATGGACGCCCTCGACGCGGGCAGGGACGTCATGATCTTCAGCGACAACGTGCCCCTCGACCAGGAGCTGACTCTCAAGCGGACCGCCACCCAGCGTGGGCTGCTCGTGATGGGCCCCGACTGCGGCACCGCGGTCGTGGGGGGACTGGGCCTCGGCTTCGCCAACACCGTGCGGCCCGGCCCGGTCGGCATCGTCGCCGCCTCCGGTACCGGATGTCAGCAGCTGCTGGCACTGCTCGACCACGCAGGGGTGGGAGTCACCTCCGCACTCGGCGTCGGTGGGCGCGACCTGTCGGCCGATGTACGCGGTCTGTCGACCCGCGAGGCGATGCGTCGTCTCGACGCCGACCCCGCCGTGGAGCTGATCGTGGTCGTCTCGAAGCCTCCGGCCGACGAGGTGGCCGTCGAGCTGCGGGCCCACGCCGACGAGCTGGGCACCCCGGTCGAGTTCGCCCTGCTCGGCGCCGGGCGCCCCGACCTGACCGAGGCCGCCGAGCGCGTGCTGACCCGGCTGGGACACGACGTGCCGACGTGGCCCGTGACCGGGACGGCCCCGGCCGCGAGCACCGGCCGGTTCCTGCGCGGTCTCTTCGTCGGCGGCACACTGTGCGACGAGGCGATGCTGATCGCGAGCGCCGTCCTGGGCCCCGTGCGCAGCAACATCCCACTCTCCCCCGAGCTGGCGCTGGGCGCCGACCTGGCCGCGGCCGACCACACGATGGTCGACTTCGGCGACGACGCCCTGACCGCGGGCCGCGCGCACCCGATGATCGACCCCACCCTGCGGCTGGACCACCTGGTCCGGGTCGCCGCCGACGCGACCACGGCCGTGGTCCTGCTGGACGTGGTGCTCGGCCACGGCTCAGAACCGGACCCCGCCGCGCTGCTCGCCCCCGCCATCGCGGCCGTGCGCCAGCCCGTCGTCGTCGCCCTAGTCGGCACCGACGCCGACCCCCAGAGCCTGGAGGGCCAGGCGCGCGCGCTCGCGGCCGCCGGCGCCGAGGTCCACCTGTCCAACGCCGGGTGGCCCCGGCGCGCGATCGAGCTCATGAAGGGCCTGTCATGACGACCCCCACCCATGTCGTGTCCGCCGGTGCGGACCTCTTCGCCGATGCCGTG
>JBKJLD010000095.1:0-10550 GCA_046597165.1 Nocardioides sp. | reverse complement strand
CAGTGCATAGTCGATGCCCAGGGCGAGGGCGAACATCATCGCGAAGTTCATCGCCCAGATCGAGACCGGGACCACGTGGTTGATGAGCACCAGCGAGCCGGCCGAGGCCACCAGGCCGGCCAGGGTCAGCAGCAGCGGCAGACCCGCCGCGACCAGCGCGCCGAAGGCAAGCACCAGGATCGCCAGCGTCACCGGCCAGGAGAACATCTCGGACTTCAGCATCGCGCTCAGGTTGGCCTCGTTGAAGTCCGACCACAGCAGCGAGGCGCCGGTCGGGTTCACCTGGACCCCGGCGGTGGTGAGGGCCTCCAACGGTCCCTTCAGATCGTCGGCCACCCGGACCATCTCGTTCGGGTCCGCGCCGGCCCCGGCCAGCAGGACCGCCGTACGGCCGTCCTCGCTGAGCGTCGCGCCCGCCTGCGGCTGCACCACGTCGGCGATCCGCGGGTCCGCCTCGAGCAGGGCCGTGGCCCGGGCGAGGATCTTTTCACCGGCGCCGGAGGTCACCGGGCCGTCGGTGCTGCGCACCACCACCTGGATGGCGGTGCTGGCGTTGCCGCCGAAGTGCTCCTGGGCCAGCTCACGAGCGGCCACGGACTCCGAGCCGTCGGCCTGCCACCCGGCCCCGGAGAGCTCGGTCTCGACCCGGGGCGCGAAGGCGCCGAGGCCGATGATCAGGAGCAGCCACACGGCGGTCGTGAGCCGGGCGTGCTCGGTCACCCAGACGCCGAGGCGGCCCAACGGGCCGGAGGTCGAGTCGGGTGGGGTCTGGTCGGGGGCTGGGGCTGCATGGCGGCGAGTGGCCGTCGTGGACATGAGAACTCTTCCTTGCTGGGGACGGAGGAACCGGGTGGTCCGGCTGGTCCGGGGTGGTCAGGTGTCAGATCAGGGCGGGTAGGGCCCGGGACGCGGTGTAGACGGCGACAGCGAGCACCAGGACGGTGAACGCTGCCGAGAGGCGGCTGGTGTCGGTGTGGGCGGCGATCCTCGCCCCGAGGAAGCCGCCGACGGCCGAGGCCGCGGTCAGGACGAGCACGAGGGCCCAGTCGGGTTGGATGCCGACGCCGGCACGGACGCCGAGGGCGACGGCGCTGGTGATCGCGATGACCACCAACGACGTGCCCGCGGCGTAGCGCATCGGCAGGGCGAGGGCGAGGAGCAGGGCCGGGACGACGAGGAAGCCGCCGCCGACGCCGAGGAAGCCGGTCAGCAGGCCGACGACGGTCGCGGTGACGAGCACCTTGAGCGCCCGGGGGCACTGGCAGGCGAAGGTCGGGCTGAAGCTGATGATCGGGTCGTCGAGTGCGGGACGGGCGCCTCCCTCGGGGACCGGCTGGCCCCGGCCGCGGATCTGGCGGAACGCCATCAGGGCGCCCACGACCAGCATCAGCACCGCGAACGCGGCCAGCAGCACCGGCTCCGAGACGTGCGCGGAAGCCTTGGCCCCGGCGATCGCGCCGCCGAGCGCAACGACGCCGAAGGCGACCCCACGACCCAGCAGCACGTTGCCGGCGCGGTGGGCCGTCACCGCCCCGATCAGCGAGGTGACCCCGACCACCACCAGGGATCCGGTGGTCGCCTGGGCCGGGCTCTGCCCGAGGGCGTAGACCAGCACCGGCACCGCGAGGATGGAGCCGCCACCACCGAGCGCACCGAGGCTGAGCCCGATGAGCGCTCCGGCGACCAGCGCGACGAGCACCAGGCTCACGCGGCCGGCCCCACCAGGTGCAGGTCGACCTTCTCGGCGTTGTCGAAGGTGTCGTCGATCGCCACGAGCGTGCGGCCGGCCGCGTCGAGCACCGAGGCGGCGACCGACGCGCGGTAGCCACCGGCACAGTGCACCCACACCTCGCCGGGCGGCACCTCGCCCACCCGGTCGACCAGCTCGTGCAGCGGGATGTTGACGGCGCCCTCGATGCGGGCGGCGGCGTACTCCTCGTCGCGACGCACGTCGAGCACGACGACCTCCCGGTGGTGCCGCACCTGGGCCAGGTCGGCGAAGGTGGCGGTGGGGAAGCTGGAGAGCTCGCCGTCGGTCCATTCGGCGGGGCCGCCGGTCGCGTGGGCGGCCGGGCGGTCGATGCCGATCCGAACCAGCTCGCGCTGCGCCTCGGAGACCTCGTCGGCGGTCTCGCCGAGCAGGGTCACGGGGGTGCCCCACGTGATCAGCCAGCCGAGGTAGGTCGCGAAGCCGCCGTCCAGGCCGAAGTTGAGGGTGCCCGGTGCGTGGCCGGCCGCGAAGGCCGTCCGGGTACGCAGGTCGACGACCCACTCCCCGGCCTCGATCCGGCGGCGCAGCTCGGCCGGATCGGCCACCGCGGGCAGGCTGAGGTCGGGCTCGCTCGGGCCGGCTGCGTTGGCCGGCGCCATGTGGGCGTAGTAGGCCGGCCAGGCGCCGAGTCCGTCGAGCAGCTCGCGGACGTAGCTCTCCTCGTCCTGGGTGAGCACGGGGTTGGTCCGCTTCTCCTGACCGATCGTCGAGGAGGTCGCGTCAGACTGCGAGGCGGAGCAGAACGAGCCGAAGCCGTGGGTCGGGAAGACGTCGGTCTCGTCGGGCAGCAGCTCGGCCAGCTTGTGGGCGGAGGCATGCTGGTGGCGGACCAGGGCGTCGGTGTGCTCGGGGCCGAGCAGGTCGGGGCGACCGGTCGCACCGAAGAGCAGCCCCCCACCGGAGAAGACGCCGATGCTCTCGCCGGTGACGTCGTCGACCAGACCGAAGCTCAGGTGGGTGAAGGTGTGGCCGGGCGTCGCGTAGGCGGTGAGCCGCATCCGCTCACCCACCTGGACGAGCTCGCCGTCAGCGATCGGGGTTCGCTCGAAGGAGACGTCGTCCGCCCCGTTGACGAGGTAGGCCGCACCGGTGCGCCGAGCCAGGGCCAGGCCACCGGTGACGTAGTCATTGTGGATGTGGGTCTCGAAGACGTGGGTGAGCTGCACCCCGTGCTCGTCGAGGAGCGCGAGCACCCGGTCGATGTCGCGCTGCGGGTCGACGACCATCGCGACCGCGCCGTCGTGCACGAGGTAGCTGCGGTCCCCCAGCGACGGGGTCTCGAGGGTCAGGACGCTGAGCGCGCGGGCGGCGCCCTTCGCGGCGTTCATCGCAGCCCGCTCTCGACGCGACGGCCGGAGCGCAGCCAGGCTGTCGTGCCCCCGGCGACGTTGACGGCGTCGAAGCCGCCAGCGGCCAGCAGGTCGCACATCGCGCCGCTCCGGTTGCCGCTGGCGCAGATCAGGTGGACGGGACGAGTGCGGTCGAGGTCGGGCATCCGGGCGGAGAGCTGCCCCATCGGGATGAGCTCGGCTCCGGGCACGTGCACCTCGGCGTACTCGCCGGGCTCACGTACGTCCACGAGCTGGGCTCCGTCCTGCAGGACCAGCTCGAGCTGGGCCACGTCGATCTCACGCATCTGGCACCTTCTCCTTCGCATTGTGGATACCCCCTGGGGTATGTACGATGGTCGACGATAACACCCGGGGGGGTATTGTCCAAAGAGAACCAGCAAGGAGAGGGAACCATGGCTGCCATCACCCTGACCGCCGACAACTTCGAGACCACGATCGCCGAGCACGAGATCGTGCTCGTCGACTTCTGGGCCGCCTGGTGCGGCCCGTGCCGCCAGTTCGCACCCATCTACGAGGCGGCTTCCGAGGCGCACCCGGACGTCGTCTTCGGCTCGATCGACACCGAGACCGAGCGCTCCCTGGCCGCTGCTGCCCAGATCACCTCGATCCCGACCCTGATGGCCTTCAAGGAGGGCTCGCTCGTCTTCGCCCAGCCGGGCGCCCTGCCCGCCGCCGGCCTCGAGCAGGTCCTGGCCGGCGTCCGTGCCCTCGACATGGAGCAGGTGCGCGCCGAGCAGGCCGCCCTCGCGGAGACCCCCGACCCCGACCGCACGGAGGCCACCCGATGAGCTACGTCCTCACCACCACGCTCGAGCGCCCGTACGACGAGACCGTCACCGACGTCCGCGCAGCCCTCGCCGACCAGGGGTTCGGCATCCTCACCGAGATCGACCTGCGGGCAACCCTCAAGGCCAAGCTCGACGTCGACGTGGCGCCCCAGGTGATCCTGGGCGCCTGCCGACCCCAGCTCGCCCACCAGGCGCTCGCCATCGACCCGTCGATCGCGGCGGTCCTGCCGTGCAACGTGGTGATCCGCTCCCTGGACGAGACCACGACGATCGTGGAGGCGTTCGACCCCGACGCGATGACCCTGCTCGCCGGTGACGGGCTCTGCGACGTCGCCGCCGAGGCCCGCCAGCGGCTCACCGCGGCCCTCGCCGCCCTCACGGAGAAGAACTGACCATGGAGCTCGATCCCCAGTCCATGACCCCGGTCATCAACCGCATCAAGCGCGCCCAGGGCCAGCTGGCCGGCGTCCTGCGGATGCTCGAGGAGGGCCGCGAGTGCGAGGACGTCGTCACCCAGCTCGCCGCGGTCTCCAGGGCCCTGGATCGGGCCGGCTTCGCCATCGTCGCCACCGGCCTGCAGGAGTGCCTCACCCGCGGTGACGGCATGGACACCGTCGACGTCAAGAAGATGGAGAAGCTCTTCCTCTCGCTCGCCTGAGCGGGCCTGGCGATGCCGACGCGTGGTCACGTCGGTGGTTCCGACGTTAGCGAACGCTAACCTTGGCCGGTGACCAGCGACCGGGCCCGCGAACCGAGCCGACGCGAGCAGATCCTCGAGACCGCGGCGCAGCTGTTCGCCACCCGGGGATTCCACGGCGTCTCGGTGGCCGAGCTGGGTGCCGCCTGCGGGATCTCCGGGCCCGCGCTCTACAAGCACTTCGTCTCCAAGGACGCCGTCCTGGCCGAGATGCTGGTCTCGATCAGTCAGGAGCTCCTCTCGGTCGGGCAGGCCCGGGCCTCGTCCGCCGCCGGTCCGACCGCCGCGATCGGTGCCCTGGTCGACTGGCATGTCGACTTCGCGCTGCGCCACCGCCCGCTGATCGTCGTCCAGGACCGCGACTGGGAGTCCCTGCCCGGGGAGGCCCGCGAACGGGTGCGCGCCCTGCAACGCGAGTACGTCGACCTCTGGGCCGCCCAGCTCCGGCTGGTGCACGCCGATCTGGCCCTCGACCGGGCGCGCGCGATGGCCCACGCGGCCTTCGGCCTGATCAACTCGACCCCGCACAGCGGCCTGCTGCCGGACCTGCCCATGCACGACCTGCTGCGGCAGATGGCACTCGGCGCCCTCGGGGTGGTCGACCCGGACGCCGCCGCGCCGAACCCGTGAGCACGCGCGGCGACGGTAGCCTGCGGTGATGCAGGTGGGAAGTCGGTGGGCGCGGGCCCTGCTCCTGGCCGCCGCGCTCGGGATCGTCGGTGGCCTGAGCGCCGGCTTCCTCGTCCCCCGGGACACCAACGGGTTCAGCGCCCCCGCGACCGGAGACCCGCTCCACCTGGGGATCCCGCTGGTCGACCAGTACTGCAGTGGCCGCAGCATCATGGTCGTCGGGTGGGGCGACGAACGGGCTCCGCTGGCCGCCGCCGTCGCAGACAACGCCCCGGGCTCGGTCCGCTACCTCCGGGTGGCCGACTCCTGCCCCACCCTCTACGGTCGCGAGGGCGCGCCGTCGCCGCAGTACGCGGCGTACCTCGGCCCGTTCGACGACCTCGCCCAGGCCTGCTCCGAGCGGATGGGCGTGGCGCACAAGGGCGACAGTCTCACCCGGCTACACGACGGCAACCAGATCCACGTCCAGTGCATCTGCGAGCTCCCCACCGAGACCTTCCCGGAGCTGCGGGTCGGCATGCCCGCCAACCCCGCGGACGGGATCTGGATCCGGGCGTTGCAGGGGCTGCTCGACGACATCGGCCGCAACCCCACCCACCATGTGACCGGCTTCTACGACGAGCAGACCGCGGAGCTGGTCCGCCGCGTCCAGTCCGTGAGCGCCACCGCCGCCAACGGGGTCGTGGACCAGGTGATGTGGCGGATCCTGCGCGACCGGGCGTGCGGGACCTACTCCTACTGATCCTCGCCGTGGTGGGATCGCCGGTGCACCGGCGATCACTGACGTTCCCAGCCGTTGCAACGCCCAGGAACGTCAGGGACCGCCCAGGAAGTGGTGCTGCCTGGGGTGCCCGGCGGGGAGTCTGCGTCTCAGGGTGATTCGAGGCCTCGGGGCGCGGAGGGTCTGCGGGTACGGGCCCCCCGCAGCGCCCGGAAGCCGAGTCCAGCGATGACCAGGTCGACCACGATCAGGACGGCGTGGGTCACCCGATAGCCGCTCGGGTCGTCGCCGCCGACGGCGTACGTCGAGATCACGTTCCGGGCGAGAGTGCGCCCACCTACGGACCGCCCCCTGGCGCCTGGGGTCAGAAGAGGTGGTCGACCGAGCTCTCGGGATCGCCCAGGAGCTCCAGGACCCGGGCTGCGCGCAGCGCCGCCTCCACCCCGGTCTCGAGGTCGTCGTCCCGTCCAGCTCGGGACGCCGGTGCCCCGCCGCCGGCCGTCCGGTCGGCCCCGCGACCGGCTCGCTCGTGGAGCTCGGCCAGCAGCAGGTCGCGGGACAGTCCGCGCAGCTGGAGCAGGACGAACGGGTCGGCCTCGACGATCCAGGCCAGCTGGTGCAGGACGGCCAGGGCGTGGAGACAGGGGTCGGTCCACCCGGGGCAGCTGCACGCAGAGCCGAGCTCTGCGCCGTACGGCAACAGCTCGACGCCGGCCTCCTCGGCGTGCTCGACGAGGGCGTAGGGCAGGTCGCCACCCAGCAGGGCGTCGATCCGCGAGGCGTCGGCCGCCACCGTCTCGACCAGCGCCATGCGAGCCGTCGGGTCGAGGAGCGGGACGGTCCCGGTCACCGTCCACAGGGTGGGTCCGTCCTCCACCGTCGCGGCGAAGGCGCCGGCGTCGGTCGTGATCGAGCCGACGCGGCCGGACCGCGCCAGCGTCCGCGCGCCGGTCAGGTCCCGTTCGTTGTACGCCGCCTCCTCGACGGCGCGCGTCCACGCCCTGGCCCACCAGCGGACGGGCCGGGTGGCGCCCCGACGCGGGGGCACCCGGGGGTGCACCACCGCACTCAACCGACCTCCCCGTCGGGGTCCTCGTCGAGCATCGAGGAGCGGCGCAGCGTCACGAAGTCCCGCAGGTCGTCGTTGGTCAGCTCCGTCAGCGCGACCTCACCGCGGGCCAGCACGGAGTCGGCGATCGCCCGCTTGCGGGTGAGCAGCTCGGCGATCCGCTCCTCGATCGTGCCGCGGGTGATGAGCCGGTGCACCTGCACCGGTCGGGTCTGGCCGATCCGGTAGGCCCGGTCGGTCGCCTGCTCCTCGACCGCCGGGTTCCACCACCGGTCGACGTGGATGACGTGGTCGGCGCGGGTCAGGTTGAGCCCGGTGCCTCCAGCTTTCAGGGAGAGCAGGAAGACCGGAACCTGGCCGGCCTGGAACCGGGCCACCATCGCCTCCCGCTCCCGCACGGGCGTGCCGCCGTGGAGGAACTGGTGAGGAACGCCGGCCTTCGCAAGGTGGGTCTCCAGCAGGCGGGCCATGGCGACGTACTGGGTGAAGAGCAGGACGGCGCCGTCCTCGGCGAGCACCGTGCCGATCAGCTCGTCGAGCAGGTCGAGCTTCTCCGAGCGTCCCGAGAGCCGGACCCCGGACTGCTTGAGGAAGTGGGCAGGGTGGTTGCAGATCTGCTTGAGCCCGGTCAGCAGGGCAAGCACCAGACCCCTCCGGGTCTCCTCGTCGGCGCGCTCGATGCGGTCCATGGTGTCGCGGACGAACGCCTCGTAGAGCACCACCTGCTCGCGGGTAAGGCCGAGGGGGTGGTCGGTCTCGGTCTTGGCGGGGAGCTCGGGGGCGATCCCCGGGTCGGACTTGCGGCGCCGCAGCAGGAACGGCCCGATCAGGTCAGCGAACTGCCGTGCCTTGGTCGGCTCGGTGCCCGACTCGATCGGGGCGGCCCACACCTTGCGGTACGCGTTGCGACTGCCCAGCAGGCCGGGAGTCGCCCAGTCGAGGATCGCCCAGAGCTCGGTCAGGTTGTTCTCGACCGGGGTGCCGGTGAGGGCGACGCGGGCGGTCCCGGGGATCGCGCGCAGCGCGCGTGCGGTGCTGGAGCGGGCGTTCTTCACGTGCTGTGCCTCGTCGGCCACCACCAGTCCCCACGCAACGGCCGCCAGGGTCTGGTGGTCGACGCGCATCGTGCCGTACGTCGTGAGCACGAACCCTGGGTCGTGGCTCTCGGGGCCCAGCGCGTCGAGCGAGCGCTGCCCACCGTGGAACCGGCGGACGGGGACCCCGGGGGCGAACCGCTGGATCTCGGCCTCCCAGTTGCCGAGCAGGCTGGCCGGGCACACGACGAGCGTCGGGCGGGCGGGACTGGTCGCAGTCGCCTCGGCGGCGCGGTGCAGGTGCAGCGCGATCAACGTGACCGTCTTGCCCAGTCCCATGTCGTCGGCGAGGCAGGCCCCCAGCCCGAGGTCGGTCAGCTCGACCAGCCAGGTCAGCCCGTGGAGCTGGTAGTCGCGCAGGGTCGCGGCCAGGGCGGCTGGTGGCGCGACCGGAGACCGGACCGCGGCGCTGAGGAGCCGCTCGCGGGTCTGCAGCAGGCTGGCTCCGACGACCACCTGCTCCTCGTGCTCGTCGACCTGGACGACGCCGGTCAGCGTCGCGGCCAGCGCCTGCGCAGGCTTCACGGTGTGGACCAGCCGCTTTCGGGCCTTGCTGGCGACGGCCGGGTCGATCACCGTCCAGTTGCCGCGCAGCTTCAGGATGGGTGACGCCGAGGCGGCCAGCTCGTCCATCTCCTCGTCGGTGAGCGAGTCGCCGTGCAGGGCGACCCGCCAGCTGAAGGCGAACATCGCCTCCGGCCCGAACATCGGTTCGTCCAGCGGCTGCTCACGAGGCGCGGAGCGCGCGCGGTCCAGGACCTTCGTCGCGGTGAGGTCGCGGCCCAGGCTGCGCGGCCACAGCACGTCGACCCGCGTGTCCTTCAGCGCGCGAACTCCGTTCTCCAGCAGGCTGACCAGCTCGTCGGTGTCGAGGGTGAGCTGGTCGGGCACCCGCTCAGCCAGCAGCCGGTCGAGCACGGGCCAGGCATCCGCGGCGGCCCGCAGCGCGATCAGGGCGTGCGTTCGGGCCCGGTCGCCGAAGCCGTGCGAGCTGCCCGGACCCGTCTCGGTCCACAGCGTGACCGCGTCCGCGACATGCAGGGGCTGGCGCTCGTCCTGCACCTGGAGGACGAGTCGCACCGCCCCGGCCACCAGCTCCTCCTCGTCGGCCTCGACGCGCAGGGAGATGGTCACGAGGTGGGGGCGGTCGTCGGGAGCGGTCGAGCGGTGTCGGTCGATCCGCTGCTGGAGCCGGGCGGTGAACTCGGGACCGGGGGTGCCGCGAGCCCGGCTGCGCTGCGGGGTCCGCCCGCGTCCGGCGCCGGCGCCGGCCACCGAATGGCTGGTCGCCACGGGGGCGGTGCGCGGCAGGGCGTCGACCACGGCGTCGAGCACCAGACGGATCAGCCCCTCGGCACCGGCGGCGTCGAGGCTCCCGTGGGCCCGCGAGCGGGCCAGCATGATGACCCGGTCGTCGTCCTCGTGGTCCAGGGGAGCCACTCGCCAGCTGAGGGAGTCGGGCGCGGGCTCGAACTTGCCGGCCGCGACGAGCTGCATGCCGAGCAGCGCCGCTCCGGAGAGCAGCCCGACGGTCGGGTGGAGGTCCTCGCGCGTGTGGGCCCGGGTGAGCACCGGCAGCGCTGCCCGGATCGGGAGGGCGACGGTGCGCCGTTCGTCGGTGAACTCGACCACGCCCTCACGCGGCGGTTCGCCGGCGCGGAAGGTGGCCCGTCCAGTGACGGGGACAAAGCTCAAGGCCGGGGACCTCCCCAAGGTGTGCGATCCGGACACGCGGTACGTCGGACCCTGACGGTAGCCGTCCGCGTGGACAGTGCCGCACCGCGGCATGGACCGGTCTCCTAGGCTCTGTGCATGAGCATTCTCGACACCCCCATCGCCCGCCTCGACGGTTCCCCCGCCACGCTCGGCGAGATCACCGGTGGCGGACCGGCGCTGCTGGTCAACGTAGCGAGCAAGTGCGGCCTCACCCCGCAGTACGCCGGTCTGGAGAGGCTCCACGAGGAGTACGCCTCCCGCGGCTTCAGCGTCGTCGGCATCCCCTGCAACCAGTTCGCAGGCCAGGAGCCCGGGGCCGCCGAGGAGATCGCCGAGTTCTGCTCCGCGACGTACGGCGTGACGTTCCCGATGACCGAGAAGGTCGACGTGAACGGCGAGGGTCGCCACGAGATCTACCAGACGCTGGTGCAGACGCCCAACGAGAAGGGCAAGAAGGGCGACATCACCTGGAACTTCGAGAAGTTCCTCGTCGACTCCGACGGTCTGGTGGTCGCCCGGTTCAACCCGGGCATCGAGCCCGACGACCCGATCGTGGTCGAGGCCGTCCAGTCGCTGCTCGGGTGAGACAGCCCACGGGAAACCCTCGATGGCTTCCCCTGCGGCGCGGGA
Organism: Nocardioides sp.; assembly: GCA_046597165.1. GTDB lineage: Bacteria > Actinomycetota > Actinomycetes > Propionibacteriales > Nocardioidaceae > Nocardioides. The sequence goes on along the minus strand of JBKJLD010000095.1, from coordinate 82 downwards.
CCTCGCCGGGGTTCAGCCCTTCTTGACGCGCAGCGACTTCGTCAGCTCGTCCGCGACATCTCCTGTGGCGGTCACGGTCGTG
>JBKJLD010000003.1:0-28003 GCA_046597165.1 Nocardioides sp. | reverse complement strand
CGCATCAAAGACTGGCGCGGACTCGCCACCCGCTACGACAAGCTCGCCACCACCTACCGCGGCGGCGTCGTCCTACGAGCCATCACCCTGTGGCTCGACTAACCAGACACGTCCTAGGGGTGGGCGGGGTGCGTCGGGCTGTTGGCCCTGGTCGGCTTGGTCGGGCTCGGCGTGCTGGTGGCCTGCGGCGGTTTGGTCGGCGTGTTCGCCTGCGTGGGCTGGGTTGACGGCGCAGCCTGGGTGGGCGTGTTCGCCTGCGTGGGCTGGGTTGCCGGCGCAGGCTGGGTGGGTGTGTTCGCCTGCGTGGGCTGCGCAGACTGGGTCGGCGACGCAACCGGCGACAGGCCCGCCCCGTTCGTCGAGGAGGCGCCACCCGGGACCGCAGGAGTGGACCCGGGCACGATCGTGCTGGGGCTCGAAGACGTGGGCTTCGGGCGCGGTGTCGACCGGGACGGCTCAGGGCCGCCGCCGGAGGCTTGGTCCGGAATGTTGGTGAGGTCCGGGCTCCCCAGGGGGGCCGCCAGTGCGACAAAGCCGACCAGCACCAGCGTCGCCCCCGCTGCGACGAGCGCGCCACGGCGGGCGCGCGTGGCCAGCCGTTCCCACGAGGGCAGCCACTCGCGGCGGCGGCGGCGCAGGTCCTCGGGCAGGTCGCTGCGGATGGCGGCGAGGCTGTTGAGCGGGGCGGCGGAGAAGCCAGCCGCCTGGAGAAGCAGCAGGGAGCCGACCGCGAGCGAGCCCGCGGAGGCGTGGACCAGCGCCGCCACGGCAACCGCCGCGCAGACCGCGGCCAGGCCGGTCTCCCAACGGTTGCCGCGGATCGCGTCGCGTGGCCGCGGTTCGCCGCGGACCTTGGGAGTCCGCAGGAAAACTCCCTCCCTCGAGAAGAGCCCCAGCGTCGAGGCCCGCGCCACCGTGAGACCCAGGCCGAGCCAGAGGCCGAACGCTCCCAACGCCTCACCCCAACGGGCTCCGCTGGTACGTCGCACCAGGGCCAGTGAGCGCAGGGCTCCGAGGGCCACGACAGCGACCACCGAGAGCAGGATCAGCCCTGAGAACCGCCGGATCACCACTCCCTCGCCGAACGCCGCGTCGACGGCACCGGCCAGCAGGAACGTCGTGAACAGGATCGATGCAAGGTCACCGAACCACTGCAGCCCTCCGACGAGGTAGGCCCAGCGCTGCGCGGGCCCGAGCCGGTTCTCCTCGGTACGCCGGCCGGGCAGCAGCGAGCGCCAGTGCAGGCGCAGAATCTGGATGCCGCCGAAGCACCACCGGAAGCGCTGCCGCTTGAGGACCTCGAAGGTCAGCGGCATCACGCCGTAGCCGTAGGACCGGTTGATGTGAACGCCGCGTCCGCCGGCGCGCAGCAGGCGGAGCGAGAGCTCAGCGTCCTCGGTGATGCACCACTCGTCCCAGCCACCAACGACCATCAGCTCCGAGCGTCTGATCAGACCCATGGTGCCGCCGAAGATGGCACCGTTGCGCTCGTTGCGGGAGCGCTGGCTGACGTCGAAGAAATACCCGTAGGAGTAGTAGAGCCGTCGGAAGTACGCCGAGACCCGCCAGTCACGGTAGTCCTGCGGGGTCTGCACGAAGGAGACGCCGGCGTCCCCGAAGATGGGCGCGCAGTCGGCGAGGAACTCGGGCAGCACGTGGTAGTCGGCGTCGACGATGCCGATGACCTCGGCGCATGGGTCGGTCACGGTCAGTGCCTCGTTGAGCGCGCCGCTCTTGAACCCGGGCCAGTTCTCGAGGTGGAGGAACTTGATGCGCGGGTGGCGCGCACAGAACTGCTCGACCGGTCGCCACAGGTCGGGGTCGGTGGTGTTGTTGTCGACCAGCAGGATCTCGTAGTTCTCATAGTCGAGGAGCAGCAGCTGCTCGAGGGTCTCGATGACCATCTCGGGCGGCTCGTTGTGCGTCGGGACGTGCAGGCTGACAAATGGGGTGGCTCGACCGAGCTCCCCGGTCAGATCTGACGGCTCGATGGAGGCGGGCCAGGATCGTCGTGCAAGCACGTCCACCAGCTCCCACATGTAGCCGATGCCGATCAGGTAGACGAAGATCTCCAGGACCAACAACAGCAAGCTGGCCAAGGTCCCGCCGATGCCGAGGTCGGCGCCGGCGGTCCAGGTGAACACGTAGGCCAGGTAGGCGAGTCCGGCGTCAACGGTCAGGGCCCACGCGAGGAGTCCGCGAACATCCCAGGCGCGGGCCACCGATGACCACAACAGAGGCGAGACTCCGAGCACGACCGCGACCACGGTCGCCCGAGCCGGGCTGGCATCAAGGAGAGCGCCCACCGCCAGCGCCGCGAGTCCGGTGAGCAGGCAGGCCAGGGCGGGCATGAACGGCTGGGCTGCGGGCCGCGGGGTCTCGGGCACGGTGAAGACCAGGACCGTCGCCGGGATCAGCAGGATCACCGAGACGATCAGGATCAGGGCGAGAAGATCAGTCATACGCTCTCGGAGACAACCGTGGATGGTGGCGGGGCACACACGTGACCAGCCCCCCCAATCTAGCGTTAGCGGAACCGTCAACCGATTGCCGCTCACCCCTCGGATCTCCGGAGTGTGCAGCAGCCGTCCCGGAGGCTGGCCCCTAGGCTCCTGTCCCGTGAGCGATGACTACCGATCCGAGACCACCCTGACCGGCAGCGAGCGCGAACAGCTCGAAGCCTTCCTCCACGACAACCGCGTGGAGGTCGAGGGGATCCTGCACGGCCTGACCGACGAGCAGGCCCGACGCCGGCTGGTGCCGTCGCTGACCACCCCCCTCGGGCTGGTCAAGCACGCCGTCTTCGTGGAGAAGGCCTGGTTCCAGGTGTCGCTCGCCGGCTGGGCCCGCTCCGAGATCGGGCTCCCCGAGGAGGTCGAGGAGAGCTTCCGGCTCGACGACGACGACACCATCGCCTCGGTCGTCCACGAGTACCGGATGGCCTGGGCGGCCTCCGACGAGGTCGCCGCGGGCTACGGCCTCGACGATCTGGCCGAGCACAACCGCCGCGGGCCGCTGACGCTGCGCTGGATCTACGTCCACATGATCGAGGAGCTGGCCCGGCACGCCGGCCACGGCGACATCCTGCGCGAGCAGATCCTCGCGCTGGACGTCTCCACCGAGGGTTAGAGCGCGCCGGGCCCCGACTCGAGCAGCAGGGTGAACCCCGCCTCGTCGAGGATCGGGACGCCGAGCTGCTCGGCCTTCTCGGCCTTGGACCCGGGGCTCTCGCCGACCACGACGTAGTCGGTCTTCTTGGAGACCGACGAGGACGCCTTGCCGCCACGCGCCAGGATCGCCTCCTTGGCCCCGTCGCGGCTGTAGTCGACCAGGGAACCGGTCACCACGAGGGTGAGCCCCTCCAGGGTGCGCGGGGTGGACTCGTCGCGCTCGTCGGCCATCGTCACCCCGGCGACCACCCACTTGTCCACGATCGCCGCGTGCCAGTCGACGGCGAACCACTCGATCGCCGACTCGGCGATCGTGGGGCCAACCCCTTCGGCGGCGGCCAGCTGCTCCTGGCTCGCGGCCCGGATCGCGTCCATGGAGCCGAACTCGCCCGCCAGGGCCTGGGCGGCGGTCGGGCCGACGTGGCGGATCGACAGCGCGACCAGCACCCGCCACAGCGGGACCTCCTTGGCCTTGTCGAGGTTGTCGAGCAGCCGCTGGCCGTTGGCCGACAGCACCGGGTCGTCACCCTCACCCTTCTTCGGCGCCCGGGTGAAGAGCGGCGCCTTCAGCAGGGCCGCGGCATCGAGGTCGAAGACGTCACCCTCGTCCGCAACCACGCGCGCGTCGAGCAGCGCGACCGCCGCCTCGTAGCCGAGACCCTCGATGTCGAAGGCACCGCGACCGGCGACGTGGAAGAGCCGCTCACGCACCTGGGCGGGGCAGAACTGGTGGTTGGGGCAGCGGAGGTCCTTGTCGCCCTCCTTCTGCTGCACCAGCGTCGTGCCGCAGGCCGGACACTCGGTGGGCATCACCCACTCGGCGAGCCCCTCGGGACGCAGCGGCAGCACCGGCCCGACGATCTCGGGGATCACGTCGCCGGCCTTGCGCAGCACGACGGTGTCACCGGGCCGGACGTCCTTGCGCCTGACCTCGTGCGCGTTGTGCAGCGTGGCCATCTCGACGGTGGAACCCGCCACCCGGGTCGGCTCCATGACGCCGTACGGCGTGACCCGGCCGGTGCGACCCGTGTTGACCTCGATCCGGAGGAGCCGGGCGTTGACCTCCTCGGGCGGGTACTTGAAGGCGATCGCCCAGCGCGGGGCGCGGCTGGTCGACCCGAGCCGCCGCTGGAGCGACACCTCGTCGACCTTCACCACCACCCCGTCGATCTCGTAGTCCACGATCGAGTGCCGGTGCTCCCCGACGTTCTCGACGAAGTCCCGGACCTCCTCCAGCGTCGCGAGCACCCGCACCTGGTCGGAGACCGGCAGTCCCCAGGCCTTCAGCGCGTCGTACGCCGTGGACTGCGACGTCGGCTCGAACCCGTCACGCGCGCCGATCCCGTGACAGACCATCGCGAGGTCGCGCGCGGCGGTGACCCGCGGGTCCTTCTGACGAAGCGAGCCGGCGGCTGCGTTGCGCGGGTTGGCGAAGACCGGCTTCTCCGCGTCGGCCATCGCCTCGTTGAGCCGTTCGAAGGCGACGACCGGCAAGAAGACCTCCCCGCGCACCTCGACCAGGGCCGGCACGGGGAACTCGTCGGTCCCGGTCAGTCGGTGCGGCACCGAGTCGATCGTCTTGACGTTGGGGGTGACGTCCTCGCCGGTGCGTCCGTCGCCGCGGGTCAAGGCGCGGACCAGGCGACCGTCCTCGTAGAGCAGGTTGATCGCCAGCCCGTCGACCTTGAGCTCGCACAGCAGCGCAGGGTCGGCCACTCCGTCGCGCCCCAGCCGCGCGTGCCAGGCAGCCAGCTCGTCGTGGGAGAAGGCGTTGTCGAGGCTCTCCATGCGCTCGAGGTGGTCGACTGCGGTGAACTCGGTCGAGACCGCGCCCCCGACCTTCTGGGTGGGCGACTCGGGGGTCCGCAGCTCGGGGACCTCCTTCTCGAGTTCCTCGAGGCGGCGCAGCCGCTGGTCGAAGTCGGCATCCGAGAGGGTCGGGTCGTCGAGCACGTAGTAGCGCCAGCGTGCGTCCTCCACCTGTTCGGCCAGGAGCCGGTGCTCGGTGCGGCGCTCGAGCCACGCGTCGGACCCAGGGGGGAGACTCATGGCGCACATCTTGCCGGGTGCCGCCGACGTCCGCGCGCGCAGCCGCCTCCTCGCCCGGCGGACCCGCCCCGGTTTCGGTCCGGCCAGGACTGGGCACGATCCGACCAATCCAAGAGGGGCTCCGTCTCCGAAGGACTGGCGTGACGTCGGGAACCGAACCGGATCAGGAGTCGAGGGTGGAGCAGGACACGCAGGTGCGCGTGAGCGAGGCGTCGTTGACGCGCTCGGACGCGCCCGGCCGGCCCCGCGGGCTGGTGCTGATGCTGCACGGCGGCAAGGAGACGTCGACGCAACCCGTCGATGGCCGCAGTGCCTCGTGGCGTCGCTCGCTGGCCATGCAACAGTCGATCAGCTCCCGCGCCCACACCGCGGGACTGAGCACCTGGCTGCTCCGCTACCGACACCGAGGCTGGAACGGCGGCTCGGGCCCGATCGCCGATGCCCGCTGGGCGCTCGAGGAGGTACGACGCGAGCTGGGCGACCTGCCCGTCGTCCTCCTCGGGCACTCCATGGGCGGCCGCACGGCCGTCCACGTGGCCGACGATCCGTCGGTCGTCGGCGTGGTCGCCCTGGCCCCGTGGTTCCCTCCCGGGGAGTCGATCGCAGGCCAGGCCGGCACCCGCCTGGTGGCCGCCCACGGGCGACGCGACCGGATCACGTCGTACCGCGCCACCGCCGCCTTCGTCGAGCGCCTGCGCGAGCGCGGCAGCCACGCCGAGCTGCGCGACATGGGCCCGGTCGGCCATTACATGCTCAAGCGCGCCGGCGTCTGGAACGACGTCGCAGTCGAGTCCGCGATCTCCCTGCTCTGACTGGTCCAGACCGCGGCGGATGATCTCGATTTGGGGGGAATCGGAGAGGCACCTACGCTGTTCACGATGAAACGGAACCGTTTCGTTTCATCCAGGTAACAGCAGGAGGACCGCCGCATGACCACCGAGACGTCGGCCACCCGCCCCCGGGTCGAGGGCGACCGCGAGCAGGAGATCCTCGACGCCACGCTCGAGGTGCTCGGCGACGTCGGCTACGACCGGTTGACCATGGACGCCGTCGCGACGCTGGCCAGAGCCTCCAAGGCGACGCTCTACCGGCGCTGGAACGGCAAGGTCAGCCTGGTCATCGACGCCCTCCTCTCCCACAAGACCACCCCGGAGGTCCCGGACACCGGCAACCTGCGCGACGACCTGGTGGCGTCGTTCTGCGGCCTCGGCGGCCTCACCGACGAGAAGTCGGTCGCCACCTTCGCCAGCGTCATCACCGCGATCACCCGTGACCACGAGTTCGCGCAGGCATTCCGCACCGAGATCATCGGCCCCAAGTCCCGCCAGTCCAGCGCGATCTTCGAGCGGGCCCGCGAGCGCGGCGAGATCCCGGCCGACATCGACATCGAGCTCCTGGCCCCGGCTTTGGCCGGGATCGTCCTGCATCGCCTCTACGTGATCGGCGAGGTGCCCGACGAGGCGCTCGTCACCCGCGTCATCGACCAGATCATCATGCCCGCCGCGACCGCCGGACTCCCCGGACGTCGTGCTCACCAGACCCGCACCGAGGAGAAGGAACACCATGGCTGACCTGCAGCAGACCGAGGCGCAGGCCTCGGGACACCGCGTGAATCTGAAGTGGGCCCTGGTGCTCATCTCGATCGCCCAGCTGATGGTGGTGCTCGACGCCACCATCGCCAACATCGCCCTGCCCTTCATCGGCCGGGACCTCCACATCGACCAGGCCAACCTGTCCTGGATCGTGACCGGATACTCCCTCGCCTTCGGCGGGCTGCTGCTCCTCGGTGGCCGCCTCGGGGACCTCTACGGCCGCCGCAAGGTCTTCATGATCGGCCTCGGCGTCTTCGCGGTCGCCTCGCTCCTCGGTGGCCTCGCGACCACCGAGCCGCTGCTCCTCTCGGCCCGGGGCCTGCAGGGCTTCGGCGCCGCGCTGGCCTCCCCCGCCGCCCTGGCCCTGATCACCACGACGTTCCCGGCCGGCCCGCAGCGCAACCGGGCCTTCGCGGTGTACGCCGCGATGTCGGGCGCGGGTGCCGCCGTCGGCCTGATCCTCGGAGGCTGGCTCACCGGCCTGAACAGCGTCGCCGGCATCGACATGAGCGGCTGGCGCCTGACCTTCCTGATCAACGTCCCGATCGGCCTGATCGCGGCCTTCCTGGCCCCGCGGCTGCTCGCCGAGTCCGAGTCGCACAACGGTGAGCTCGACATCCCCGGCGCCGTCACCGGCACGCTCGGCCTGCTCGGCCTGGTCTTCGGCCTGACCCGTGCGGGTCAGGCGGCCCATGGCTGGGGCGACCCGGTGACCATCGGCTCCCTGGCCTTGGGTGTCGGTCTCCTCGCGCTCTTCGCCTACGTCGAGTCGCGCGTGGAGCACCCGCTGCTGCCGGTCCGGATCTTCCAGAACCGCACCCGTGCCGCCAGCTTCGTGGTGATGATGCTGGTCCCCGCAGCGATGTTCGCGATGTTCTTCTTCCTGAGCCTCTTCATCCAGCAGCTGGTCGGCTACTCCCCCCTGCGCACCGGCTTCGCGTTCCTGCCCTTCTCGGTCGGAATCGTCCTCGGCGCCGGGATCTCGTCGAACCTCGTGAACCGGGTCGACCCGCGCTTCATCGCCGGCATCGGCACCCTGTTCGCCGCCACGGCCCTGTTCGGCTTCTCCCGACTGTCGGTCGACGACTCCCCCGGCGCCGTCGTGGCCGCACTGGCCAGCGGCGGCCACGTCGCCTCGGACGTGAACTACTGGGTCTCGATCCTGCCGTTCATCGTGATGATGTCCTTCGGCATGGGACTCACCTTCGTCCCACTGACCCTGACCGCCGTCCACCACGTGCGTGCCGAGGACTCGGGAATCGGCTCGGGGGTCCTCAACACCATGCAGCAGGTCGGCGGTGCACTCGGCCTCGCGACCCTGAGCACCGTCTCGCTCCACTTCACCAACGTGCGGGGCGACGCGATCGGCCCCGGGCTGATGAACGCGATCCAGGCGGCCGGTATCGACCCGGCCATGCACCTCCCGGGAACGACCCTGACGTTCGCCGAGGCGGCCGGCTTCCAGTCGACCTTCACCTCGGGGGCCACACATGCCTTTCTCGCCGGTTCCCTGATGATCCTGCTGGCCTCGGCCATCGTGTGGACCATGCTCGACGTCAAGCACAGCGAGCTGGCCACGGACGGCCCGGAGGGTGCTCCCGTCCTCTGACCCGCGACACCGTCGTACGACGAGAGCCCCGGTCACCCTGTTGTGACCGGGGCTCTCGTCTGCTCCGGGTCGTGACTCAGGAGAGCGCGTCCACCAGCGCCTCGATGAAGGCGGGGAAGTCGTCGGCGAGGTTGGGGAAGCTGGTCAGTCGGTCAGGTTGGCGGCGGCGGCGCGCAGCACGCCCAACGCACGACGCGGCCATCCCTGCGCCGCACCGGCGAAGCCGCAGGTCGGGGAGATCACCAGCGACGCCCCGATCGTTGCCGGATCGAGACCGACCATGTCCAGCCAGCGCAGCACGGACTCGGTGACCTGCTTCTCGGTCACGTCGGTGTCCTCGCCGGTGGCGGGCACCACGCCCAGCGCGACCGTATCGCCCGCTTCGAGGGCCTCGGCGAGGACGTCCTGGTCAGCAGCCGAGGTCGCCGAGAGGTCGACCGAGAGCCCGCGGGCGCCCGCCCCGCGCAGCAGCGCGAGCGGCGTACCGGACGCGCAGGAGTGCACCCACGGCTCCGCGTCCTCGGCCGCGATCGCGGCGAGCACCCAGCCGAGCGTGTCGGAGGCCTCGGGCGGGTGGACGGTGCGGTGCCGACCCCAGCCGGAGGCGGTGGGGACCTTGCCACCCAGCACCGCGGCCAGGGCAGGCTCGTCGACCTGGACGACGAGCCGGTCCACGCCCGGCAGACGTCGGCGTACGTCGCGGATGTGGTCGCGCAGCCCCTCGGCCAGGGCCTGGGCGAGCTCGCGGCGGGCGCCATGGTCGCTGAGCACCTTGTCCCCGCGCGGCTTCTCGACCGTGGCGGCGAGGGTCCAGGGCCCGGCCACCTGGATCTTGAAGGCACCGGCGTAACCCTCGGCCTGCTCCTCGAGGACGTCGAGGTCCTGGGCGAGCAGGCTGCGGGCCCGGCGGTGGTCGAGGCCGGGGGCGTCGGTCAGCCGCCAGCCGGCGGGCTGCAGGTCGACACCCAGCCCGGCCACCACCGCGAGGGCGCGCCCGGTCAGGTTCGCGACCGCCCCGCGACCGGGTACCTCGGGGAGATGCGGCAGGTCGGGCAGCTCGTCGAGGATCGTGCGGAGGCCGCGCAGGAAGGCCTCGTTGTCGTCGCCGGGCATCGAGCCGATGCCGGTGGCCAGCGTCATGGGTTCCTCACGCGGGCACCCGCTGGGTGGCCGAGATCGTGGCCGAGCCGACGACGCGGGTGCCGTCGTAGATCACGGCCGCCTGACCGGGGGCGATGCCGTACGCCGGGTCCAGCAGGTCGATCTCGACCTTGTCGTCGGTGACGCGGACCTCGGCCCGGTGCTCGTCGCCGTGGGCGCGGAGCTGGACGGTGCCGTGGAGGGGCTCGGTCGGGACCGAGCCGCACCAGCGTGGCCGGATGCCGCTGATCCGGTCGACCGCGAGGTGTTCGCGGGGGCCCACGGTGACGGTGCCGGTGACGGGTTCGATGTCGAGGACGAAGCGCGGCTTCCCGTCGGACGCGGGCGTCCCGATCCGCAGCCCCTTGCGCTGGCCGATGGTGAACCCCACGGTCCCCTCGTGCCGGCCCAGGACCTCGCCGCTGGTCTCGTCGACGATCTCGCCGCCGTGGTTGGGCGCCCGGTCCCCGAGCTTCTCGCGCAGCCAGCCGGCATTGTCACCGTCGGCGACGAAACAGATGTCGTGGCTGTCGGGCTTGTCCGCGACCAGGAGCCCGCGGGCCTCCGCCTCGCGGCGCACGTCGGGCTTGGTGGAGTCGCCGAGCGGGAAGAGAGAGTGCGCCAGCTGGACCTGGTCGAGCACCCCGAGCACGTAGGACTGGTCCTTGCCGTGGTCGACGGCCCGGTGCATCTCGATCAGCCCGTCGGGACCGGTGCGCAGCTGGGCATAGTGACCGGTCGCGACCGCGTCGAACCCGAGCCCCAGGGCCCGGTCGAGGACCGCGGCGAACTTGATCTTCTCGTTGCAGCGCAGGCAGGGATTGGGGGTGCGCCCGGCGGCGTACTCGTCCATGAAGTCCTCGACGACGTCCTCGTGGAAGCGCTCGGACAGGTCCCAGACGTAGAACGGGATGCCGATGACGTCGGCGGCACGTCGGGCGTCGTTGCTGTCCTCGATCGTGCAGCAGCCGCGCGCCCCCGAACGGTAGGACTTCGGGTTGCGCGAGAGGGCGAGGTGGATTCCGGTGACGTCGTGGCCGGCCTGGACTGCGCGGGCGGCGGCCACGGCGGAGTCGACGCCCCCGGACATGGCGGCGATGACCCTCATCGGGGGATCATCCCTGCGGCGCCTTCGCGGCCCGGGCCCGCTCCACGACCGGCCCGATCGCCTCGACGAGGCGGGCGACGTCGTCGGCGGTGCTGGTGTGGCCCAGGGAGAAGCGCAGCGAGCTGCGGGCCTCCTCGTCGCTGCACCCCATGGCCAGCAGCACGTGGGAGGCCTGGGGCACGCCCGCCGAGCAGGCCGAGCCCGTGGAGCACTCGATGCCGCGCGCGTCGAGCAGCATCAGCAGCGAGTCGCCCTCGCAGCCGGGGAACGTGAGGTGCGCGTTGCCGGGCAGCCGACGCTCGGGGTCGCCGTTGGCGACGGCGTCGGGCACCGCGGCCAGGACCCCCGCCACCAGATCGTCGCGCAGGGACCGCACCCGCTCGGCGTGCTCGGGCTGCCGCTTGACCGACAGCTCGACGGCGGCTGCGAAGCCGGCGATGGCCGGGGTGTCGATGGTGCCGCTGCGGATGTCGCGCTCCTGGCCGCCGCCGTGCACCAGCGCGGTGACGTCGACCTCACGTCGTACGACGAGAGCGCCGACGCCGTAGGGTCCGCCGACCTTGTGTCCGGTGAGGGTGAGCGCGTCCACGCCCGAGGCAGCGAAGTCGACCGGGACCGCACCAACGGCCTGGACGGCGTCGGTGTGCACGGGGATGCCGTGCTCGGCGGCGAGGGCCACCACCTCGTCGACGGGCTCCAGGGTGCCGACCTCGTTGTTGGCCCACATGACCGAGATCAGGGCCACGCTCCCGGGGTCGCGCTCGACGGCGGCCCGGAGTGCCGCGAGGTCGAGCCGTCCCTCCCGGTCCACCGGGATCGGCTCCACCTCGGCACCCTCGCGATCGGCGAGCCACTCCAGCGGGTCGAGCACGGCGTGGTGCTCGACCGAGGTGGCCAGGATCCGGGTGCGGCGTGGGTCGGCGGCGCGTCGCGACCAGTAGATGCCCTTGATCGCGAGGTTGTCCGCCTCGGTGCCGCCCGAGGTGAAGACCACCTCGCCCGGCCGGCAGTTCAGGGCCCGCGCGATCGTCTCCCGTGACTCCTCGACCACCCGCCGGGCCTGGCGGCCCGAGGCGTGCAGGGAGCTGGGGTTGCCCACGTCGAGCAGATGAGCGGTCATCGCCTCGACCGCGGCCGGCAGCATGGGAGTGGTGGCGGCGTGGTCGAGGTAGACGGTGCGGGCAGGGCTGTTCATCGCATCGTCCAGCCTACGGCGTGGCGCCAGCCGGGCACGCATCGTCCCCTACAGCCGCGCCAGCCAGGGGTGGCCGGGCTCGGTGCGCCGTACGGCGTCGCGCAGCCAGGCCCGTTGCTCCGGCCCGAGCAGGGGCAGGGTGCGGTCCAGATCGCGGTCATCCTTGCGTCGACCCAGCCGCGCCTTGAAGTGCAGAACGATCTCGGGGTTGAGGTAGCGGATGCCTGAGTCCGCGACCCAGGTCACCTCTTCGACCGGAGCGACCTGCTCGGGCATCCGCTTGCTGGTCCACAGCCCGTCCCGGTCGGGGGTGATGGGCAGGTCGATGACCCAGGGCGCCTGTGCGTGCTCCCGCACCCAGATCTGGCTCTCGACGTCGAGCACCTCCGGGAACCGGTCGCTCAGCGGGCGCAGCGTGCCGCCGTTGTTGGACCACAGGTGCCAGCGGTCGCCCACGTGGGCGCGCAGGGCCGCGATGTCGCAGCCGAGGATCGAGAGGTCCACGTCCTCGTGCTCGCGCGGTGCCCCGGTGAACGCCTCGATCGCCCAGCCGCCGACGATCCACCACGGCCGCTCGAAGCCGGCCATGAACGTCGCGAGGGCCGGCGGGTCCAACGCCTCCCATGGTCCGTAGCGGCGCAGGAACTCCTCGTCCTCGGCCACCTCTTCTGGGCTGCGGTCCAACGGTTCGATCATTTGCGAGCCACCTCCGCCACGACGGCCCGGTGGTCGGTCCCGGGCACGAGCACAGTGTGGGTTCCGAGCGCGGCGAGACGCCCGCCGAGCAGGACATGGTCGATCTGCACCACCGACGGCACTGGCAGGCCGATCAGGCTCACCACTCCGTTGGCCGGCCAGGTCGGCTGCCAGCCCTCGTTGGCCAGCTCGGCGACGGAGCGCCAGCCGTCGGCCGCCAGGGTCCGCAGGGGGCGGTGGTCGAGGGTCGCGTTGAAGTCACCGACGACCAGGTCGGCGTCCGAGGCCTCGGCGGCGGCCAGCACGGCCGCGTGGTCGGCGCGCCACTGGGCAGGCTCGGTCGGCGCGACCGGGTGCACGGCGAGCAGCGTCAGCCCATCCACCTGCACCCGCCAGGAGTCGTGCTGGGTCGGGAGCCGCGCGGGCGTTCCGAGCGCCAGCCGCGAGAAGACCATGGTGCCGTCGACCGCGAACTCCGTCGCGGCGTTCCCGATCCGGTGCGGGAGCAGCGCCCCCAGGCCGGCCCGATCCATCTCGGCGAGCTCGGGCACCGTCACCTCCTCGACCACGAGCAGGTCCACCCGCTCCTCGGCCGCCCGCCGGACCAGCTCGATGCCATCGGCGCGACCACCGTAGAGATTGGCCGTCATCACCGTGATTCGCTCGGCCCCGGCAGCCGGCGGCGGGTTGGCGCCGAGCACCCGGTCGGAGAACCAGTAGACGTGCAGGGCGAGCCCCGCCACTGCCACGAGCGTCACGAGCAGCGCGGGCAGCCGTCGTGGGCGGCTCGCGCCCCGCGCCGTCAGGGCGACCAGCACCACGAGTGACGCGACCAGCAGGACGGCGTACGCCGGGAGGGCGAGCGGGGTGAAGGACTCGGCCCGGACCAGGCGCCCCGACGTGGGATCGGCGAGCCGGTCGAGCGTGAGCAGGAGGGCCGGGAGCAGGACGACCGCGCCCGCGGCTCCCAGGACCACCCGTGTGCGCATGCGGCGAACCTACCGGGCCCCCCGCGCCCTTCGGGGCTGGCGCTCAGAGAAGGACGAGGTCGTCGCGGTGCACGACCTCGCGCTCGTACGCCGCGCCGAGCTCGCGCTTGAGGTCGTGGGAGCTCTTGCCGACCAGGTTGGGAATCTCCGCGGCGTCGAAGTTGACCAGCCCACGGGCGACGGGGACCCCGTCGGGTCCCGCCAGATCGACCGGGTCCCCCGCGTCGAACTCACCCGTCACACCGGTGACTCCAGCCGCGAGGAGCGAGGCCCGCCGCTCGACGACGGCCCGCACTGCCCCCAGGTCGAGCAGGATGGTCCCCTTGGGCTCGGTGGCGTGGGCGAGCCACAGCAGCCGGGTGGGCCGACGCCGCCCGGTGGCGTGGAACAGCGTGCCGACTCGCTGACCGGCCAGCGCCGCGGCCACCTGGTCGGCCGCGGTCAGGACGACGGGGATGCCGGCCCCGGTCGCGATGCGCGCGGCCTCCACCTTGGTCTGCATGCCGCCGGTGCCGAGCCCGGCACCGCCGACGCTTCCGATCCGGACGTCGTCGAGGTCGGACATCGAGACCACGTCGCTCACCAGGGAGCTGCCCGGGTCGCCCGGGTCGGCGTCGTAGAGGCCCTCGACGTCGGAGAGCAGGACGAGCAGGTCGGCATGGACCAGATGCGCAACGAGCGCCGCGAGCCGGTCGTTGTCCCCGAAGCGGATCTCACTCGTCGCGACGGTGTCGTTCTCGTTGACGATGGGCAGCACCCCGAGCTCCAGGAGCTTCGCGAACGTCTGGAAGGCGTTGCGGTAGTGCGCGCGACGGGTCACGTCGTCGAGCGTCAGCAGCACCTGCCCGGCGATCAGGCCGTGGGCGGCCAGCTCCTCGGTGTAGCGGTGGACGAGGATCCCCTGGCCGACGGAGGCCGCCGCCTGCTGGGCGGCCAGCGAGGACGGTCTGCGGCTCAGTCCGAGCGGCGCCAGCCCGGCAGCGATCGCACCCGACGAGACCAGCACGACCTCGACCCCGCGCCCCCGCAGGATCGCCAGCGCCTCCACCAGGCGCCGCACGCGGGAGGGGTCGATCCCGCCGGCCGCCGTCGTCAGCGAGGACGAACCGACCTTGACCACGACCCGGCGGGCGCCGATGACCTCCGCTCGCGCAGCGAGCCCGTCCCCTACGACCATGCTCAGCTGCCGGTCCCGGGGTCGCTCTCGGCCCAGTCGGGGTCGTCCTGCGAGCCGACCTCGTAGGCCTGTGGCCCGTAGGTCTCGGGCTTGTCGAGCCGGCGGGCGACGTCGGCGCGGGTCTCGGTCTCGCCCCGGTCGTCCATCGCGTCGTGAATCGCGGCCCGGCGCCCGTGCGCAGGGCGCTTCTCCTCGAAGCGCTGGTCCTCGCCGCGGCGACCGAGCATCTCGGCGCCGGAGTCGATGCCCGGCTTGAAGTCGAAGACGACCGCGTTGTCGGGCTCGCCGATGAGGACGGTGTCGCCCTCGACCGCGCCGAGCTTGACCAGGCGGGTCTCGACGCCGAGCCGGTTGAGCCGGTCGGAGAGGAAGCCCACGGCCTCGTCGTTGCTGAAGTTGGTCTGGCGGATCCAGCGCTCGGGCTTCTCGCCCCGCACCCGCCAGCCGTCGCCGGTCTTGGTGATCGTGAAGTTGTCAGCGCCGTCGGCCGAGGCGGGTCGCAGCACGATCCGCTTCGTCTCGGTCACGGTCTGGGCGACCCGGCGGGCGGACACGATCTCGGCCATCGCGAACGAGAGCTCGCGCAGCCCCTCCCCCGAGACCGCGGAGATCGGGAAGACCTTCAGGCCCCGCTCCCGGAGGTCGTCGATGACGATGTCGGAGATGTCGCGGCCGTCGGGTACGTCGATCTTGTTCAACGCCACCAGGCGCGGCCGGTCCTCAAGACCGCCGTACCGGCTGAGCTCGTTCTCGATGATGTCAAGGTCCTCGGCCGGGTTGCGGCCGGGCTCCATCGTCGCGGTGTCGAGGACGTGGACGATGGCCGCGCAGCGCTCGATGTGACGCAGGAAGTCGTGGCCGAGGCCGCGACCCTCGCTGGCACCCTCGATCAGGCCGGGCACATCGGCGACCGTGAAGGTGACCTCGCCGGCGGTGACTACACCGAGGTTCGGGACCAGGGTGGTGAAGGGATAGTCGGCGATCTTGGGCCGGGCCCGGCTGATCGCGGCGATCAGGCTGGACTTGCCGGCGCTGGGGAAGCCGACGAGTCCGACGTCGGCGACCACCTTGAGCTCGAGCACGATGTCGCGCTCGTCGCCGGGCTCGCCGAGCAGCGCGAACCCGGGCGCCTTGCGCTTGGAGGAGGCGAGGGCCGCGTTGCCCAGGCCGCCGCGTCCACCGCTGGCCACAACCAGCTCGGTGCCGGGCCCGATCAGGTCGGCCAGCACGGTTCCCTCGCGGTCGCGGACGACCGTGCCCTCCGGCACGGGGAGCACGAGGTCGGAGCCGTGGCCGCCGTTCTTGTGCGAGCCGGCGCCGTGGCCGCCGCTCTCGGCCTTGCGGTGCGGGCTGTGGTGGTACTCCACCAGGGTCGTGATGTCGGGGTCCACGCGCAGGATGATCGACCCGCCGGGGCCACCGTTCCCGCCGTCGGGGCCGCCGAGCGGCTTGAACTTCTCACGGTGGACCGACGCGACGCCGTGGCCGCCCTGGCCTGCGCTGACGTGCAGCGTGACCTGGTCGACGAATGTCGGGACTGCCATGGGATTCCTTGCCGGAGCGTGAAGAGTTCAAAAAATGACGAAAGGCGCCCCGATTTCAGGGACGCCCTTCGGCCAAGCTGGATGTTCGAGCAGGCGTCAGGTCACTCGCCCGGGAGGATGTTGACGACCCGGCGACCACGGCGGGTGCCGAACTCGACGTTCCCGCCGATCAGTGCGAACAGGGTGTCGTCACCGCCGCGGCCGACGCCGCTGCCCGGGTGGAAGTGCGTGCCCCGCTGGCGAACGATGATCTCACCGGCGTTGACGAGCTGACCGCCGAAGCGCTTCACGCCGAGCCGCTGGGAGTTTGAGTCCCGACCGTTCTTGGTCGAGGCTGCGCCCTTCTTGTGTGCCATGAGTTCAGTCCTTTATCTGGTGCTGCCTGGAGCCCGGTGGAGGGATCTGCGAGCAGCGCTCACAGGGAGATGTCGGTGACCTTGACCTGGGTGTACTTCTGGCGGTGGCCCTGGCGCTTCTTGTAGCCGGTCTTGTTCTTGTACTTCTGGATGATGATCTTCGGGCCCTTGGTGGCGCCGAGAACCTCGACGGTCACGGAGGCCTTGTCGAGGGCCTTCGCACCGGAGGTGATCGTCTCGCCATCGACAGCGAGCACGACGGGAAGGCTCAGCGTCTCGCCCACCTCGGTCGTCACCTTGTCGATCTCGATGACGTCGCCCACGGCAACCTTCTGCTGCTTGGCGCCTGCGCGCACGATCGCGTACACCGCGGTCTCCTTCGTCGGTCTTGCATTTACGTCCAGGTCTGGCAGCCTCCGCACACGCTCCGGACGACCGTGAGGTCGTACGACGGGGTGGAGAAGCCACACAGAGAGGGGCACGCTGTCAGCGCGCACCGAGGGTCAATACTACGGACCGCAGGCCTCCACCGCAAAACGGGATCGGCGACGGTCCCTGCTCACCGCTTGCGGGTCCCCTTCTTCTTCACCGGGACGTGCTCGACGGGCTGGCCGTCGCCGTCCTCGGCGACCTGGGCCGGACCGTCCACGACCGGTGGGCCGGCGGGACGGGTGGCGCTCCGGCCGCGGGTGCGGGTGACGACCTTGGGGGGCGTGACCGTACTGATTGGCGCAGAGACGGTCGCAGCGACCGGCGCAGCGGGCGGCTCAGCAACGGGAGCCACGGTCTCGAGGCGGATCGCGGCGGGCTCACCGGCCGTCACGGTGGTCGGCGCGCTCGTGCTGCGCCGGCGGGTGCGGGTGACGACCTTGGGGGCCTCGGGTGCCGTGGCGGGCACGGGGGTCTCCACGACGGGCTCGGCGACGGGCTCGGCGACGGGCTCAGCGGGTGTCTCGACCGGCTGGGCAGTGGGCTCGGTGACCACGGGCTGGGCCGATCTGCTGCGACGGCTCCGCTGGCGGGTGGTGACTGCCGGCTCAGGGCGCGTCTCCGCCTTCGGCTCTGCCGGGGACTCGGGCTGCTTCTCCGGGGTCGTGTCAGCGACTGGCTCGAAGACCGCCTCCTCGACGACCTGCTCCGGCTTCGCGACGGCTGCGACGTCCTTGGGGGTGGGCGCCGGGGGCGGCGTGCTGGTGCGGCCACCGCTGCCACGGGTACGGCGCGCGCCGCCACGGCGCGAGTCGTCATCGTCGAGGTTCTTGGGCTCGACGGGAGCGTCCTGGATCACGACGCCGCGGCCCTGGCAGTGGGTGCAGTTCTCGCTGAACGCCTCGACCAGGCCGGTTCCGATGCGCTTGCGCGTCATCTGGACCAGACCGAGCGAGGTGACCTCGGCGACCTGGTGACGGGTGCGGTCACGGCCGAGGCACTCGACCAGGCGACGCAGGACCAGGTCGCGGTTGGACTCGAGGACCATGTCGATGAAGTCGATGACGATGATGCCGCCGATGTCGCGCAGCCGCAGCTGGCGCACCATCTCCTCGGCCGCCTCGAGGTTGTTCTTGGTGACCGTCTCCTCGAGGTTGCCCCCGGAGCCGGTGAACTTGCCGGTGTTGACGTCGACGACCGTCATGGCCTCGGTGCGGTCGATGACCAGCGAACCACCCGAGGGCAGCCAGACCTTGCGGTCGAGCCCCTTGGCGATCTGCTCGTCGATCCGGTACGCCGCGAAGGTGTCCTTGCCGTTGTTGGCCGAGCGGTCGTAGCGCTCGAGACGGTCCTCGAGGTCCGGAGCGACATGCCGGACGTAGCCCTGCACGGTGTCCCAGGCGTCGTCACCCTCGATGACGAGCTTGGTGAAGTCCTCGGTGAACAGGTCGCGCACGACCTTGAGGGTCAGGTCGGGCTCGCCGTAGAGCAGCTGCGGGGAGCTGCCCTTGAGCTTGGCCTCGATGTCCTCCCAGCGGGCCTTGAGCCGCTCGACGTCTCGGGTCAGCTCCTCCTCGGTGGCGCCTTCGGCAGCCGTGCGCACGATCACGCCGGCGCCCTCGGGCACGATCTCCTTCAGGAGAGTCTTGAGCCGGTTGCGCTCGGTGTCCGGAAGCTTGCGGGAGATGCCGCTGGTGGTGCCGTCCGGGACGTAGACCAGGAACCGGCCGGCGAGGCTGACCTGGCTGCTGAGCCGGGCACCCTTGTGGCCGATCGGATCCTTGGTGACCTGGACGAGGACCGACTGGCCCGAGGAGAGCACGGACTCGATCTTGCGGGAGCCGCCGTCCTTCTGGCCGAGGGCCGACCAGTTGACCTCACCGGCGTACAGCACCGCGTTGCGGCCCTTGCCGATGTCGATGAACGCCGCCTCCATGGAGGGCAGCACGTTCTGGACGCGGCCCAGGTAGACGTTGCCGATGATCGAGGTCTGGGACTCGCGGGCGACGTAGTGCTCGACGAGGACCTTGTCCTCGAGCACGGCGATCTGGGTCAGCTCCTCGCGCTGGCGCACGACCATCACGCGCTCGACTGCCTCACGACGGGCCAGGAACTCGGCCTCGCTGACGATCGGGGCGCGGCGGCGGCCGGCTTCGCGACCGTCGCGGCGACGCTGCTTCTTGGCCTCCAGGCGGGTGGAGCCGGAGATCGCGGTGATCTCGTCCTCCGCCGAGCGCTGCCGGCGGACCCTGGTGACAGTGTTCTGCGGGTCGTCCGAGCCCTCGGGCCCGTCGTCCCCGGCGCGACGACGGCGGCGGCGACGACGCGAGGTCGCCTCACTGCCGTCATCGGAGTCGGCGTCGGAGTCGTTCGCGCCGCGGTTGTTGCCCTGCTGGCGGTTGCCGCCGCCGTTGCCGCCGCCGTTGCCCTGGCCACCACCCTGGTTCGACTGCTGGTTGCTCTGCTGGCGAGACCCGTCCTTGCGCTCACCGGAGCGGGAGTCGTCCCCGTCACCGGACTGGTTGCCCTCACCATCACCGGGCTTGCGGCGGCGCCGACCACCGCGACGGCGCCGACGACGGCCACCGCCGCCTTCGGCGTCGTCGCTGTTCTCCGACTGGTCGGCCGATGAGCCGTCGCTGGCGTCGTCGTCGTCCTCGTCGTCGTCCTCGTCGTCGTCCTCGTCGATCGGGTCCGGGACAACCGGAGCTGCCTGCGCCCGCTTGCGGGGCTGGCGCGTCCGGGTGGTCACGCGCTGAGAGGCAGCAGGAGCCTCGTCGTCTGCGGCTGTCGCGTCACCGGCGTCTGTCGTGGCTCCGTCGGTGCTGGGCTCGTCGGTGCTGGGCTCGGCAGCCGGGGCCGAGGTCGACTTGCGGGTGCGGCGACGGGGCGCCGTCGTGGGCTCCGGGGCCTTGAACAGCAGGGTGGTCCCCGGCGCCGAGCTCTCGGCCGCGGCGGACTCGGGAGCGGCAGCCTCGGGGGCCACGGCGTCCGGTGCGGAGTCACTCCGCTTCGCGGCGGTGGTCTTGCGGGCGGTGGTCTTCTTGGCCGTGGTCTTGCGAGCGGCGGCCTTCTTGGCCGGCGCCGCAGCCGTCTCGGGCGCCTCGGCCGGCACGTCCACCGGGAGGGCGGGCGCGCCGTCGGCGGCCGGAGCCGCCTTCTTCGCGGCTGCCTTCTTGGCCGGCGCCTTCTTGGCCGGCGCCTTCTTGGCGGCGGCCTTCTTGGCCGGCGCCCGCTTGGCAGCGGCCTTCTTGGCCGGCGCCGCAGCGGGCGAATCTGCCGGGGCCTCGGCTCCGGCAGCGGGGGTGGCGGTCTGGTTGGTGACCTGGTCGTCGTCGAGCATGTTGCGCTCCTCGGCCCGTCGCACTGAGTGCGGCAGGCGGTCCGACGTCGTAGGGCCGGTGTACTCAGGGCCTACGACGCAAAGCCTTCGTGTGGCGGCGACAGTCTCCGCTGTGCGTCACTGGCAGCGCGCGATGTCGCCTGCCGCGGTCAGCGGGCCTAGATGGCGAGTTCGCTGTCACCGAACCTGCCGGGCCGCGTCGCGGTCTGGCGACGACGTGCAACCACTGTGCCGACCCAGGAGGCGCCGGCGAGAACGTCGTCGGGTCAACTCGGGCAACAAGTCCTGCGAGGCGCGCAGTGCACGCGCTCCTCAGGAACCACTGCTTCCGTCAACCACGGCGAGTATCGCACACCCGCCTCCGATCGCCGCTACACCGCCGCCCGGAGGGGGTCGCCGATCGCGCCCGTCTCCTCGTCGAGCGGACCCTGCGCGAGACGGGTGAGCAGCGGCGCCTCACCCGTCACCAGGCCCGTGACGGCCGTCAGCCCGGAGAGCACGTCGTCGGGACGGACGGACGGTACGGCGTGTCGCAGGACCAGGTCGAGCCGGGAGCCGCCTTCGCGGGAGGCCACGTCCAGGGCGAGCACCGCAGCGCGGCAGTCGAACTCCCGCACTCCCTTCTTGGTCATCCGGGACACCGGCACCGACTCGGCGGCGAGGAATGCCGTGGTCGCGGCCCGGGTCTCCTCGGTGTCCGCGCTGATGTCGACCAGCCAGTGGCTCGCCTGCAGTCGGTCGGCCAGGGCGCCTCCGGGGGCCTCGACGACCTCGACCAGGTCGAGGCCGTCAGGCATCGCCTCGTCGAGAGCGGCGTGCACCGTCGCCGGGTCGACGATCTCGGCGAGCCCGATCTCGAGATACTCGGCCTCACTCGCCGACCCGGTCGGCGCCGCACCGGCGTACGAGATCCGCGGATGCGGGTTGAACCCGGACGAGTAGGCCATCGGCACGCGGGCGCGGAAGACCGCACGCTCGAAGGCCCGGCTGAAGTCACGGTGGCTGGTGAAACGGAGGCGACCCCGCTTGGCGTAGCGGATCCGGAGTCGCTGGACGGGTGGGGCTTGTTGCTCTGGCTGCTCACGCACCCGCCAAGGCTACGCGAGGCCGGCCCGGGCTCGCTTCATGGCCGGCGACGGGTAGACCGTCCCCACCCGGACGCCGTCGAGCCAGGCGGTCAGGCGGGCTGCCTCCACCGCGAGGGCATCCCTTCCGGCGGGTGGGACCTCCTCGAGCAGGGACAGGTGGACCACCCCGTCGGCGTCCTGGACCCAGCAGCCGACGGCGCGGCCCGCCCACCAAGCGGTCGTCCCAGCGTTGCCGTTGCCGTCGAAGAGCTCGCGTGCATGGTCGTCGAGAAAGAAGGAGCGCTCCTTCCACCCCATGACGGTCGGGTCGAGGACCGGCAACAGCGCCGCCCAGGGCTCGATGTCGGAGACCGGCTCGAGGTCATCGGGCAGCAGCCACCCCGTCAGTCCGCCCTCGAGCGAGACCTCGACGGCGCCGACGTCCGCGAGAGCCTGCCGGACGATGCCGGCGGGGCTGCCCAGCCACCACTGGAGGTCGGCTGTCGTGCCGGGCCCGAACGTCTCGAGCCACTGTCGCACCAGCTCCGCGTGCCCCGCAGCGGCGGGGGCGGGGGCGGGCTCCTCTCCCAGCCAGTCGGCCATCAGGGTCCACTGGGGCCGCGAGGTGCGCCAGTGGCCGCCGTTGACCCCGCGTACCAGGACTCCCTCGACGCCGAGCTGGGTCAGCACCCTGGGCGCCACCGCGAAGCTGCCGCCGTACGTCTTGTCGGGAGAGACATCCATCCGGCCCGCCACCTCGGGCACCTCCTCGCGCAGCTGCTGTGCCGGGCGAGGAACTCCGTCGGCCAGACGGGCCGCGACGGCCGCGCTGGCGGCGTCGAGCCACGCGGCTCCGTCGGTCGCAACCTCGGCCATCTCGAGCTCCTTGACCAGCCGGGTGCGGAGCTGGGCGGCCACCCGGGCCGAGACGCTCCCCCAGGCAGCCGGCAGCAGGTCGCGCGGGAAGACGAAGAGAGTCCGGCGCATCGCGAGCTGCTTGACCAGCGAGCGTTCCTCGTAGAGCGCCCGGTCGACGTCCTCGACCCCCAGTCCCTCGACGCGAGCGTGCAGCGAGAGGTACACGCTGGCGGGTTCGGTCGCGTGGAGCACGGTCATCGCCCGGGTGGCAGCGACCGGGTCGCCCACCCGGGTCGCGGGGGCGACGGCGTGCCGCCGGGCGAGGCGGGCGTGGCGCTGGCCATCGCTGATCTGGTGCACGTGACCATCCTTGCGGAGGCCACCCCCCGACCCTGACCACGCACCTGAGATCATCGGTCAGGTGATCTCACACTCTCGGCGCACCGGCCTGCTGGTCCTCGTAGGCCTGGTGCTGCTGGCGCTGAACCTGCGCCCGGCCGCGGTCAGCGTCGGCCCGGTGCTCGCCGAGGTGCGGGCCGGGCTCGGCATGTCCCCCACGGCCGCGGGACTCCTCACCTCACTGCCCGTGATCGCCTTTGCCCTCTTCGGAGCAATGGCCCCGGCCGCGGCCCGCGCCGTCGGCGTCCACCGGGTGACCCTCGGCGCGCTGATCTGCGTCGTTCTGGGACTGGCCGGGCGGGCGGCGGTCCACAGCGAGGTGCTCTTCCTGGCCCTGTCGATGCTCGGGCTGGGCGGGATGGCGATGGCCAACGTGCTGCTTCCGTCGCTGGTCAAGCTCCACTTCCCCGAGCGGCTCGGCCTGATCACCTCGATCTACACCACGGCGCTCGCGATCGGACTGACCAGCTCGCTGCTGTTCACGGTGCCGATCGCCAACCTCGGGGGCAGCTGGCGCTGGGGGCTGGGCGCCTGGGCGCTGCTGGCGCTGGTTGCCGCGCTGCCGTGGATCGGCCTGGTCGCCCACGACCGAGCACTGGACGAGACCCCGCGCAGCATCCGCTGGTCCGATGTGGCGCGCACCCGACTGGGCTGGGCGATGGCGTTCTTCTTCGGCCTGCAGTCGATGCAGGCCTACGCGGTGTTCGGCTGGTTCGCCCAGCTGTGGCGCGACAACGGCTACAGCGCTGGTCAGGCAGGGGTCCTGGTCGCCGTGCTGGCAGCCGTCTCGATCCCGCTGTCGCTGTGGGCGCCGGCCGCGGTCGCGCGTCGCGAGCACCCGTGGCCGATCCTGCTGGGCATCATGCTGTGCTACCCGGTCGGCTACGTGGGCCTGATGGTCGCTCCGCACGATCTCGCGCTCGTGTGGGCGCTGTTCGCAGGGACCGGGGCGGTGACCTTCCCCATCGTGCTGGTGCTCATCGGGCTGCGCTCGCACACGGCCGAGGGCACCGCCGCATTGTCGAGTTTCGCCCAGTCAACCGGCTACCTGATCGCGGTGCTGGGCCCGTTCGGGGTCGGCACGCTCTACGACCTCACCGGCGGCTGGACCGCACCGCTGGTGCTGCTCAACGTGCTGATGCTGCCGCAGATCCTGGTCGGGCTGTACGTCGCCCGGCCCGCCTACATCGAGGATCAGCTGGTGAGCCGGACAGTCACCACGACGACCAGCGTGTGCGTGGTGTCTGCCGGCACCGACGCCCCCAAGACCTAGACGACGTTGAGCGGCAGCAGCTGTCGGCCGGTGGGGCCGATCTGGATCTCGGTGTTCATCTCCGGGCACACGCCGCAGTCGTAGCAGGGCGTCCAGCGGCAGTCCTCGACCTCGACGTCGGAGCTGCCGTCGGCCACCGCCAGGGCGTCCTCCCAGTCGGCCCAGAGCCAGTCCTTGTCGAGGCCCGAGTCGAGGTGGTCCCAGGGCAGGACCTCGTCGTACTCCCGCTGACGGGTGGTGTACCAGTCCAGGTCGACCGGGCCGTCGGCCAGCGCGGCCGCAGCGCAGCTCTCCCAGCGCTCGTAGGAGAAGTACTCGCTCCAGCCGTCGAACCGGCCACCGTCGCGCCACACCTGCTCGATGACGGCGCCCACGCGGCGGTCGCCGCGCGAGAGCAGTCCCTCGATGATGCCGGGCCGGCCGTCGTGGTAGCGGAAACCGATGGCGCGCGCGTACTTCTTGTCCGCGCGGACCAGGTCGCGCAACTGCTTGAGCCGGCTGTCGGTGGTCTCGTGGTCGAGCTGCGCGGCCCACTGGAAAGGCGTGTGCGGCTTGGGCACGAAGCCACCGATCGAGACCGTGCAGCGGATGTCGTTGCGCCCGGAGACCGCGCGTCCCTCGGCGATCACCTTGCGGGCCAGATCGGCGATCTGCAGGACGTCCTCGTCGGTCTCGGTGGGCAGCCCGACCATGAAGTAGAGCTTCACCTGACGCCAGCCGTGGGAGTACGCCGCGGAGACCGTGCGGATCAGGTCCTCCTCGGTGACCATCTTGTTGATCACCTTGCGCAGCCGCTCCGAGCCGCCCTCCGGAGCGAAGGTCAGCCCCGAGCGGCGGCCGTTGCGGGAGAACTCGTTGGCCAGGGAGATGTTGAAGGCATCGACCCGGGTGGACGGCAGCGAGAGCGACACGTTGGTGCCCTCGTAGCGGTCGGCCAGCCCCTTGGCGACCTCACCGATCTCGGTGTGGTCGGCGCTCGAGAGCGAGAGCAGGCCGACCTCCTCGAAGCCGGTCTGGCGGATGCCGTTCTCGACCATGGCGCCGATGGTCTCGATGGAGCGCTCACGCACAGGTCGGGTGATCATCCCGGCCTGGCAGAAACGGCAGCCGCGGGTGCAGCCGCGGAAGATCTCGACCGAGAAACGCTCGTGGACGGTCTCGGCCAGGGGCACCAGCGGCTTGCGCGGGTAGGGCCAGGCGTCGAGGTCCATCAGGGTGTGCTTGCGGATCCGGTAGGGGATGCCGGGGCGGTTGGGGACGACCGCCTCGATGGTGCCGTCTTCGGAGTAGGCGACGTCGTAGAACCTCGGGACGTAGACACCCCCGCTGACGGCGAGGCGGCGCAGCACCTCGTCACGGCCGCCGGGCTGTCCTTCGGTCTTCCACTCGCGGACCACGTCGGAGATCGCAAGCACGATCTCCTCGCCGTCGCCGAGGACAGCAGCGTCGATGAAGTCCGCGATGGGCTCGGGGTTGAAGGCGGCGTGCCCGCCCGCGATCACGATCGGGTCCGCGTCACCACGGTCGACCGCGTGCATCGGGATACCCGCGAGGTCGAGGGCGTTGAGCATGTTGGTGTAGCCGAGCTCGGTGGAGAAGCTGAGCCCGAAGATGTCGAAGGCGCCGACTGGCCGGTGCGCGTCGACGGTGAACTGCGGGATGCCGTCCTCCCGCATGATCTTCTCCATGTCGGGCCACACCGAGTAGGTGCGCTCGGCAACGATCCAGTCGCGCTCGTTGAGCACCTCGTAGAGGATCTGCACGCCTTGGTTGGGCAGGCCGACCTCGTAGGCGTCGGGGTACATGAGCGCCCAGCGGACGGTCTCCCCGCCGTCCCCGGACTCGGCAGCACAGTTCCAGTCCTTGACGGTCGAGTTGAGCTCGCCGCCGACGTACTGGATCGGCTTCTGGACCGACGGGAGCCTGGGCTCGAGACGGGCGAAGACGCTCTCGGACACGGTGGCGGACACGCAACTACCTCACAAGGATCGGGGAACGTCCAAGAGTACGTCGGGTGGCGGCGTCCCGCGAACCGTCGAGGCAGCCGACCGGCTCAGGGACCGTCGAGTGCCTCCGTCAGGGTGCCGCCTCCAGGCGTGCCGCTGCGCTCGCCGACGTTGCCCGGAGCTCCACTTTGGGCATCAGGAGCAGGAGCAGGAATGCCAGGACGCCGACCACGCCGGCGATGAGGAAGACCGAGCGCATCGAGCTGGCGAAGCCGACCTTGAAGGGGTGCGCGAGGACCGGGTCCATCTGGTTGATGATCGAGGAGTCGTCCTGGACCTGACCCAGCACGCCGCCATCGGGGGTGGGGTGCATCAACGAGTCGACCACGGAGCGGTTGAGCGGGTCGGCCAGCACCGCAGGGTCCTGGACGGTCTGCGCCCAGGCCGCCGTACGCGAGTCGTGGCGCACCGCGTCCGAGATGTTGCCCCCGACGCTCCCGAAGAGCAGGGAGAGGAAGATCGCGACCCCGAGCGTGCCACCGATCTGGCGGAAGAAGGTCGCTGAGCTGGTGGCGACGCCGATGTCGCGCGGAGGCACGGCGCTCTGCAGGATGAGCAGCAGCGGCTGCATGCAGTTGCCGAGGCCGAGGCCGAGCACGACCATCGCGGCCGAGACCCACACCAGCGGGGTGTCCGCGCCGACGAGGGTCAGCAGCAGCAGCCCGATGAAGATGAGGGCGGAGCCGACGACCGGGAAGATCCGGATCCGGCCGGTGCGGGAGATGATCTGGCCAGACCCGATCGAGGCCACCATCATCCCCGCGACCAGCGGGAGCATGAGGAAGCCCGACTCGGTCGGTGAGGCGCCGTGCACGATCTGCATGTAGAGCGGCAGGATCATCATCCCGCCGAACATCGCCATCCCGACGATGACGCTCGCCGAGATCCCGACGGCGGCCGCGCGGATCTTGAAGATCCGCAGCGGGATCAGCGCCGCGTCGCCGAAGGCGGCCTCGATCCGGACGAAGGCGGCGAGGGCTACGGCGCCACGACGTAGCAGCCGAGGGCCCTCCCGGAGTCCCAGCCCCACTCGCGGCCCTGCTCGGCAACCGTGAGCAGCGGCACCAGACCGACCACCAGCGCGGTGGCGCCCCACCAGTCGATGCGCACCTCGCGTCGCTCGTGGTGCATGTGCAGGGTCCTGGTCACCACGAAGAGCGCCGCGATCCCGATCGGCACGTTGACCAGGAAGACCCAGCGCCAGCCGGCGACCCCGAGGAGGTCTGCGCGTCCCGCGAAGAAGCCACCGACCACGGGCCCGAGCACGCTGGAGGTGCCGAACATCGCCATGAAGTAGCCGGTGTACCTCGCCCGCTCGCGCGGCGAGACGATGTCGCCGACGATCGCGAGCACCAGGGTGAAGAGCCCGCCGGCGCCGAGGCCCTGGAAGGCGCGGAAGGCCGCCAGCATGTACATCGACGTGGCGAACGTGCAGAGCACCGATCCGATCACGAAGATCGTGATCGCGAACATGAACAGCTTCTTGCGGCCGTAGAGGTCGCCGAGCTTGCCGTAGATCGGCGTCGTGATCGTGGAGGTGATGAGGTACGCCGTCGTCACCCACGCCTGGACCGAGAGGCCGTTGAGGTCATCGGCGATCGTACGGATAGCCGTGCTCACGATGGTCTGGTCGAGGGCCCCGAGGAACATCCCGATCATCAGTCCCGAGAGGATGGTCAGGATCTGGGCGTGGGAATACTCGCCGGTCTCGGCGGGCGTGGCGCTGGTGGTCATCGACGGAAATCCTAGACGGCCATTCGAGGGCGGGGCTCGAAACCCGGTGACCCGGGCAGAGGGAGCCTGTGGATGACTCCGAAAATCTGTTATCGGGTCGTTATCCAGGAGCCCTGTTGTCCACAGGGTTTCGGGGTCGGACTGTCGGTCGTGGGTGGTTGTGTGGGGTCATGACGGCGATGGCTCACTCTTCTTCTCGGCACCTGGTGTCGCGGGTGGTCGCGGGTGTCGGGGAGCAGGTGGCCTCGGTGAAGGATGCGTCGTTGTGG
>JBKJLD010000081.1:0-15070 GCA_046597165.1 Nocardioides sp. | reverse complement strand
CCTACAAGGCGATCACCCTGGGTCAGTGCGACCCCGTCGCGCCGACGCAGACCGAGCCCCCCGGCACGGAGGTCTGAGGCGCCTCTAGAGTGTCGGGCGTTCCGCCACCGAGACTAGGGAGTCAGCACCATGGGTCGTTATGACGGACGCATCGTCGTCGTCACCGGAGCCGCGCGCGGCATCGGGTTCGGGACCGCCACGCGGTTCGCGGAGGAGGGCGCGTCGGTCGCGATCATCGACCTCGACGAGTCCGCTGCCGCCGAGGCCGCCGCCAAGTTGCCCCTCGTCGAGGGCGCCAAGGCCGTCGGCATCGGCTGCGACGTGAGCAACGGGGAGTCGGCCGAGGCCGCCATCACCCGCACCGTCGCCGAGCTGGGCGGCATCCACGTGCTGGTCAACAACGCCGGCATCACCCGCGACAACTTGCTCTTCAAGATGACCGAGGACGACTGGGACCTGGTCATGAACGTCCACCTCAAGGGTGCGTTCCTGATGACCAAGGCCGCCCAGAAGCACTTCGTGGCGCAGAAGTACGGCAAGATCCTCAACCTCTCCAGCGTCTCCGCACTGGGCAACCGCGGTCAGGCCAACTACTCAGCCGCGAAGATGGGGGTCCAGGGATTCACCCGCACCCTCGGCATCGAGCTCGGCCCCTACGGCATCAACGCCAACGCGATCGCGCCCGGCTTCATCGCCACCGAGATGACCGACGCGACGGCCGCCCGGCTCAAGATCGACGTCGACGACTTCCGCAAGATGAACGCCGAGGCCAACCCCGTCCGACGGGTCGGTTTCCCCGAGGACATCGCAGCCGCCGCAGCCTTCCTCTGCAGCGACGAGGCGTCCTACATCACCGGTCAGACCCTCTACGTCGACGGTGGCGCCAAGCTCGGCTGACCTCCGGCCGCCGGCGTGGCGCCCGCCACATCGGCGTGGCGCCGAGTGTGCGTCCGCTCACGCCTCAGGCGGGGCGGGCGCCGCCCGGTTGGCTTTCGGGGCTGGGCTCTGCCTAGTTTTCGAGGGTCGCACCGCGACCGTCCCCGGGTACGCCGAGTCCTGCCCGTCCGGGTTCGTCCCCTGTTTTTCAAGGGCAGGAGTGGGGGAACCACATCTCCACCGCCGCACCGAAGGTGCGGCTCGGGGTGAAGTCGATGCCGGTTGACCGGCCCCGGCGGAGCACCTTCTCGCTCCAACCCGACAGCTCACTTCACAGGCGTGGGAAAGGAAATCTCCATGCCTGTGCTCTCTCGTCTGCGCGCCCTCGTGGCGTTCCCCGTCCTGCTCGCCGCCATGGTCGGCAGCACGCTGGCCCTCGCGCCGGCGGCCGATGCGGCGACCAGCCATCGACACAAGATCGTGCACGCGCGCAACGTCGCCCTGCACCAGATCGGGGACCCTTACCAGTACGGTGCGGCGGGCCCGAACCGCTTCGACTGCTCCGGTCTCATCTACTACAGCTACCACCGGGCCGGGCTCAAGCACGTGCCCCGCACCTCCAGCGCCCAGGCCAGGCACTCGCGCCACATCAAGAAGAGGAACCTGCGTCCGGGCGACTTCATGTTCTTCACCGACGGTGGTGGCGTCTACCACGTGGCCATCTTCCTCAAGTGGCGACACGGCCACGCGGTGATGCTCCACTCGCCGAGCCCGGGCAAGCGGGTCCAGCGCGCCAAGCCCTGGACGCGGCACTGGTTTGCCGGCACGTTGCGCTGACTTGGTAGGTTCCGCTGCGATGAGTGCGCGGGCGCGCCTCCGTCCCCCCGACGAGGCCCACCCGCACACTGGATCGTCCACGACTTCCCCCTCGATCGGAGCATCCGTGCGTCGCCTTCGTCTGTCAGCCGTTGCCCTCGTCTCCCTGAGCCTCCTGCTCGCCGGCTGCGGGGGAGGCTCCGACGCCCCTTCGGCGGACTCCTCGCCGGCGTCCCAGCAGGTCGCCCAGGGCTCGAGCCTGGACTCCGTCTGGCCGCTCACCGGGCTGGAGGTGACCGGTGCGGACTCGGCCGAGCAGGACCACCCGGTCCTGGTGGCGAAGATGGACAACACCTACGCAAGTGCCCCGCAGCTCGGTCTCAGCAAGGCGGACCTCGTCGTCGAGGAGCTCGTCGAGGGCGGACTCACGCGGCTCGCGGCCTTCTACTACTCGCAGATCCCCGGCGTGGTCGGTCCCGTCCGGTCGATGCGGGCCAGCGACATCGGCATCGTCTCGCCGGTCGACGCCTCGGTCGTCACCAGTGGCGCAGCGGCGCGCACCATCGCCCGGATCCAGGGCGCCCACATCCCGTTCTTCCAGGAGGGCGCCAAGGGCTTCGCGCGCGACAGCAGCCGCAGCGCGCCGTACAACCTCTTCGCCAACCTCACCGAGGTGGCCTCGGTGATCAAGAAACGCGCCGCCCGACCCGAGGACTACCTGCCCTGGGGCGACGAGAGTGACTTCCCGAAGGGCCAGCGCGCCAAGACGATCGCGGCGACGTTCTCCGGGGGCCACACCACCAACTGGACCTACGCCAACGGCGGCTACGTCAACGCGAACACCTACGCCGCCAAGGGCGACGAGTTCCCGGCCGACACCGTGCTGGTCCTGCGGGTGCAGGTCGGTGACGCCGGCTACCTCGACCCGGCCGGCAACCATGTGCCGGAGACCAAGTTCACCGGCTCCGGCCAGGCGATGATCTTCCACGGCGGTCGGCTCGTGCGCGGGACCTGGCACAAGGACGACCTGACCTCTGCGCTGACCCTGTCGACCAAGGCCGGGAAGCTGGACGTGCCGGCCGGTCACACCTGGATCGAGCTCGTCCCGGCCGCGGACGGCAACGTCACCTTCAAGTAGTCGAGGACGTTTCGTTGCCGGGCAGTTCGACGCCGGAGTCAGCGAGCGCCTGGAAGCCCGCCAGGATGAAGCCGATCGCCGTCTCGACTCGAGCGGCAGCGGCGATCGGGTCCTCGGCGCCGGAGACCGACTCGCCCGCCGACGACATCGCGCCGAAGAAGATTCGGGCGAAGGTCTGCAGCATGTCCTCGTCGAGCTGCCACGTGCCGGCGCTGAGGACGGCTCGCACGATGTCGAGAACGTTGGCGAACGTCGAACGCTCCTCCTGCTCCCGGTAGCGCTCGTAGCCCAGGACCGACGGGCCCTCCTGGATCACGACCCGGCGGTAGCGCGGCTCCTGGACGACCCCGAGGAAGGCGCGCAGCCCGGCCAGGGCCTTCTCCCACGGGTCCCGGTGGCTCTTGAGCGCCTTCTGGATGGTGCGGGCAGCCTCGGTCTCGACCCTGTCGAAGACCGCCTCGAAGAGCGCCTGCTTACCGCTGAAGTGGTGGTAAAGCGCACCCTTGGTGACCCGCGCGCCCGCGACGATCGCGTCGAGCGAGGTGGCGGCGTACCCGTTGTCGGTGAAGAGCGCCTCCGCGACGTCGACCAGCGCCCGCTTGGTCGAGGCGGAGTACTGCTGGCGCCGGCTGTTCCCCGGGACGTGGGGGAGGTTGGGCACGAGTTTGGACACCGAGGATCTGCTCATCCCGGGAGTCTAAGACCGACCGGCGGTATGGGTGATCCGGATCACCGCGCCGCAGGATTGCATACTTGAAGTATGCGAACGTACTCTGAGTACGTACGTTCGGTATGTGAATGACCCACAAGGAGCAGACCATGACCTGGACTTCCTTCCACAACCGCGGAGAGATCCTCCGCGCGGTGCTCGCTGCCGCGGACCAGCGCGGCGACGGTGAGCTGCCCATGGACGTGACCGGCGTGCGTGAGACCTTCGGCGACGAGCTGACCCTGCTCGGAGCGCTGAGCCTGCGCTGGCACACCCGCCTGGCCGGGCGGATCGAGCGCGAGCTCATGGCCCAGCCGCTGGACCTCGAGCAGGCCGTGCTCACCGCCTGGCGCGCGACCGCAGATGAGCTGGTGGGCGCCCGGGCGATCCTCGACCGGCACCGCGCCGAGCCGCTCGACGCGGCGATGGCCGAGACGATGGGCAAGGCTGCGGCCAAGGAGCACGTCCTGCTCGCCGTGATGGCCGGCCGGTCCAGTGCCCAGGACTCGGCGGCCGCGCGGGTGGGCGCCGAGCTCGAGGCCAGGGCCCGCGCCGAGTTCCGCCCGACGACCCGCCTGCCGGCCGCTGCCCAGCCGGCCGGTCTCCTCGGCCGGCTGCGGGCGGCGCTCGCGGCCTGATCGCCGCGACCCGCCCGGTACCCGCGGGCGTGGGTGATGATGGAGACATGAGCGAGGTGCGGGCCGGGATGCTGCTGGTGGCGACGCCAGCGCTGCTCGACCCGAACTTCGCCGAGACCGTGGTCCTGTTGCTCGACGTCGATGAGAACGGCGCGCTCGGCGTCGTGCTGAACCGGCCCTCGCTGGTGCCGGTCGCCGAGGTCCTGGCCGAGTGGGAGGACGTCGTCGCCGAGCCGGAGGTCCTCTTCCACGGCGGCCCGGTGAGCACCGAGGGTGCCCTGGCCGTGGCCCTGCTGCGGGCCCGCGACGACGTTCCGGTTGGCTTCCGGACGGTCTCCGGGGCGCTCGGCCTGCTGGATCTGGACACCCCGGTGGAGCTGCTCGACGGCAGCCTGGACGCGCTGAGGATCTTCGCCGGCTACGCCGGTTGGGGTGCCGACCAGCTCGAGGGGGAGATCGAGGAGGGCAGCTGGTACGTCGTGCCGGCACTCGCCCCGGACGTCTTCCGGCTCGACCCCGCGCAACTGTGGCGCGACGTGCTGCGGCGGCAGCCGGGGGAGCTGGCCTGGCACTCGACCCGCCCCGTCGATCCCGAGCTCAACTGAGCCGTGATCTACAGTTGTCCTCGTGACCACCATCGGATTCTCGACCGACACCGACGTCCGCGAGGACCGTCGTACCGTCCCGACCGATGACGGGGACCACGAGCGTTTCTCGCACTACGTGGACAAGCACCTGCTGACCGAGGCGATGGTCATGGGCTCGCCGGTCGTGGCGCTGTGCGGCAAGGTCTGGGTCCCCAGCCGGGCGCCGGAGAAGTTCCCGGTGTGCCCGGACTGCAAGGAGATCTGGGAAGAGATGCAGCCCGGAGGCCACGGGGACGACGACGCGTGACGGGACGGCCTGACGCCGCTCCGCTCTCGCCCGCACTGCCTCCGGCCTGGCCGGAGCGTGCCGCCTGGGGCACGGCGCCCTTGCTGCGCGCCTGGCAGACGGCGGCCATGGAGCGCTACTTCTCCAGCTCCCCGCGCGACTTCCTCGCCGTGGCCACCCCGGGCGCGGGCAAGACGACGTTCGCGCTGTCCGTGGCCGCCGAGCTGCTGGGGCGCCGGATCGTCGACCGGATCACCATCGTCGCCCCGACCGAGCACCTCAAGCTCCAGTGGGCCGAGGCCGCCGCCCGGGCCGGCATCCCCATCGACCCGACGTACGCCGCGGGCAAGGGCAAGACCTCGCAGGACTTCGTCGGCATCGCGGTCACCTACGCGGGGGTCGCGGTCAACCCGCTCGCGATGCGGATCCGCACCGAGAACTTCAAGACGCTGGTCATCCTCGATGAGGTGCACCACGCCGGCGACGCCCTGTCGTGGGGAGAGGGCGTACGTGAAGCGTTCGAGCCGGCCGCTCGCCGGCTGGCCCTGACCGGCACGCCGTTCCGCTCCGACGTGAACCCGATCCCGTTCGTGACCTACTCGCCTGGCCCGGACGGCATCCCGCGCTCGGTGGCCGACTACACCTACGGCTACGCCCACGCCTTGGCCGACCATGTGGTCCGCCCGGTGCTGTTCATGGCCTACTCCGGTGACATGACCTGGCGCACCCGAGCCGGCGACGAGATCGTGGCCCGTCTCGGCGAACCGTTGACCAAGGACCTCACCGCCCAGGCGCTGCGCACCGCCCTGGACCCGCACGGTTCGTGGATCCCCTCGGTGCTGCAGGCGGCCGACAGTCGGCTGACCGAGGTGCGCCGCCACGTGCCAGACGCGGCCGGGCTCGTCATCGCGAGCGACCAGGACACCGCTCGGGCGTACGCCAAGACACTGCGCCAGGTGACGGGTGAGCCGGCCACGGTCGTGCTGTCCGACGAGAAGGCCGCCTCTAAGAAGATCACCGAGTTCACCGACAGCGACCAGCGCTGGATGGTCGCGGTCCGGATGGTCTCGGAGGGCGTCGACGTCCCGCGACTGGCGGTAGGCGTCTATGCGACCACGATCTCCACCCCGCTGTTCTTCGCCCAAGCCGTGGGCCGCTTCGTCCGGGCTCGCAACCGCGGCGAGACCGCATCGGTCTTCCTGCCGTCGGTGCCGGCGTTGCTGGGGTTCGCCTCCGAGATGGAGGTCGAGCGCGACCACGTCCTCGGCCGCAGGATCACCGACGAGGACGACATCTTCGCGGCGGAGCAGGACCTGCTCGACGAGGCGAACGCGAGCGAGTCCGCCTCCGGTGAGCTCGAGACCAGTTTCGAGGCCCTGGGCTCCGAGGCGCGCTTCGACCGGGTGCTCTTCGACGGTGGCGAGTTCGGCCACGCGGGTGAGGTGCACGTCGGCTCGGAGGAGGAGATGGACTTCCTCGGCATCCCCGGCCTGCTGGAGCCCGGCCAGATGCGCGAGCTGCTCCAGCAGCGCCAGAGCGACCGGGCCAAGAAGCAGAAGGCTGCCGCAGCACCGGCTCCCGACACGGTGGCCGAGGTCTCGACCCACGAGCAGCTCGCGATCCTGCGCCGCGAGCTCAACGGGCTGGTGGCTGCCTGGTTCCACCGAACCGGGCAGGCGCACGGCATCACCCACGCCGCCCTTCGCAAGGAGTGCGGGGGGCCGGCGGCCGCCGTGGCGACGGCCGATCAGCTTCACGAGCGGATCGCCCGGATCCGCGAATGGGCAGCCCGCAAGTCGAGCTGAGGCAGCGTCCGCGCGCTTACACTCGGCCCATGGCCGCCGAGACCTCCCAGACCCTGGACCGCGGCCTGCGCGTCCTGGAGGTACTCGCGGCATCCCCGGGTGGGCTCACCGTCACCGAGCTCTCCGCCCGGCTCGAGGTGAATCGGACGGTGGTCTACCGGCTGGTCAGCACCCTCGAGCCACACGCCCTGGTGCGCAAGGACGCCCGTGGCCGGCTCCATGTCGGCCTGGGGATTCTCCACCTCGCCTCAGCCGTCCAACCTGTCCTGCGCGACCTTGCCGTCCCGGTCCTGCGCCAGCTGGCCGAGCGGGTGGGGTGCACGGCCCACCTCACGGTGGCCGATGGTGACGAGGCGCTTGCGCTGGCTGTCGTCGAGCCGTCGTGGACCGACTACCACGTGAGCTACCGGGTCGGGTCTCGCCACCCGCTGCGCCAGGGGGCCGCCGGCAAGGCGATCCTGCTGGGTCGAGCGGCCGATGAGTCGGCCGCGCCGTACGTCGTGACGACCGGCGAGCTGCAGGCCGGCGCCCGTGGCCTGGCCGCTCCGGTTGCCGGTGTCGTCGGGCTGGAGGCCAGCGTCGGGATCATCACGCTGGGCGACCTCGACGTGGACACGGTCGGCCCGATGGTCGCCGCGGCCGCCGCCGAGGTCGCCGCCTGTCTCACCCCGTGACGCGCGATTCGGCCGTCGTGACGGCAGCGAGGGGGAGGACCCGGTAGCGCACCTGGGTGGCCAGGGCGATGACCGTGGAGGAGCGCACGATGGCGGGGTTCGTCAGCACCCGGTCGATGACACGCTGAAGGTCGGTGTTGGAGCGGGCCACCACCCGGGCCCACATGTCACCGGCGCCGGTGATCGTGTGCGCCTCGAGGACCTCGGGGATCAGGGCCAGGTGGGCGCCGACGGCGTCGTGCCCGCCGGTGGTGTCCTGGCGGATCTCGAGAGTGAGGAACGCGGTGACCGGGTAGCCCAGCGCCTCGGGCGAGAGCTCTGGGCCCCAGCCGGTGATGACCCCGCTGGCGACCAGCTTGTCCAGCCGGGCCTGAGCGGTTCCGCGGGCGACGCCCAGGCGACGCGAGGCCTCGAGCACGCCGATTCGCGGGTCCTGTGCGAAGAGTTCGATCAATCTGCCGTCGAGATCGTCCACGGTCGCTCACTCTCTGGACACTTTGCTCAGTGATTCCGGCTACTGTTGCACAGGATGACCGTCCCCGTCAGGCTGGGCGTCATGGCTGTCACCTCAGGGACCTACGAGACCGCGACCACCGGCGGCGCTCTCACCGCCGACGAGCTGAAGGCCGACCTCACCCTCGAGCAGCTCAAGCAGTTGGTCGGCCTGGTGGAGTACGACGCCAGCTCCGACGTCTTCCCGGTCACCGCGATGGACTCGGTCGGCTTCGTGGTCGGCAACGCCACCCAGACCGCGAACTTCTACCAGCTCGCGCTCGGGATGGAGCTCGAGGCCTACCGCGGCCCCGAGACCGGAACCCGCGACTCCAAGTCCTACGTGCTGCGCTCCGGCAGCGCCCGCTTCGTCTTCACCGGCGGTGTCACCCCGGACAGCCCGGTCCTCGACCACCACCGCAAGCACGGTGACGGCGTGGTCGACCTCGCACTCGAGGTTCCCGACGTCGACCGCTGCATCGAACACGCGCGCTCGGTCGGCGCCACGGTCCTGGTCGAGCCCCACGACGAGTCCGATGAGCACGGCACCGTGCGGATCGCCGCGATCGCGACGTACGGCGAGACCCGGCACACGCTGATCGACCGCTCGAAGTACTCCGGTCCCTACCTGCCGGGCTACGTCGCGCGCACGACCACGGTCGTCCGCCGCGAGGGGCACCCCAAGCGGCTCTTCCAGGCGATCGACCACTGCGTCGGCAACGTCGAGATCGGCCACATGGACGAGTGGGTGACGTTCTACAACCGGGTCATGGGCTTCACGAACATGGCGGAGTTCATCGGCGACGACATCGCCACGGACTACTCCGCCCTGATGAGCAAGGTCGTGGCGAGCGGCAACCACCGGGTGAAGTTCCCGCTCAACGAGCCCGCGATCGCGAAGAAGAAGTCGCAGATCGACGAGTACCTCGAGTTCTACGACGGTGCCGGCTGTCAGCACATCGCCCTGGCCACCAACGACATCCTGCGTTCGGTCGACCTCCTGCGCGACAACGGGATCCAGTTCCTCGACACCCCGGACTCCTACTACGACGACCCGGAGCTTCGGGCCCGGATCGGCGAGGTGCGGGTGCCGATCGAGGAGCTGAAGAAGCGCAAGATCCTGGTCGATCGCGACGAGGACGGCTACCTGCTGCAGATCTTCACCAAGCCGATGGGGGACCGGCCGACGGTCTTCTACGAGTTCATCGAGCGGCACGGTTCGCTGGGCTTCGGCAAGGGCAACTTCAAGGCGCTCTTCGAGGCGATCGAGCGCGAGCAGGACGCCCGAGGAAATCTCTGACCAATCCGATCCCAGCAGGGCGTCGAAGTACTGGTGTAACCAAGGCAGTCCCCCAACCAGTACGGAGAACGCATCATGCGATCCATCAACTTCAACCGCAAGACCCTGGCCGCCGTCGCAGTGGTGGGCCTTCTCGGCTTCCCGCTGACCGCCTGCAGCTCCGCGAGCGGCAGCGACTCGAACTCCTCGGCACCCCAGGCTGTCGCGGTCATCGAGGCGTTGTCGGGTCAGAACACCGCGATCAAGCTGGACAAGGGCTTCACCGACGCGCTGGCCTCGCTCAAGCTCACCCCGGGCGTCGTCGGCACCGCGAAGCTGACCGACGGTTCACTCGTCTTCCCGATCACCGGCGGCAACGTCTCGGTCTTCAAGCCGGGCGAGGTCTCGCCGTACGTCATCGGCCAGGTCCAGCACGAGGGCTCCGGTCTCTCGCTGACCGCCGGCGGCACCACCGTCGAGCTGACCAACTTCAACGTCGACCCCGGCGTCTCGCGGGTCTACGGTGACGTCACCGTCAACGGCAAGGTGGCCGCGACCAGCGCCTACCTGTTCACGCTGGACGGCCGCACTCTCAAGCCGCTCATGACCAAGGGCAGCACGGCGATCCTGACCGGCACCAAGGTCGAGATCTCCCCCGTGGCCGCGCCGGTCCTCAACGACGTCTTCAGCACCGACGCCGTGAAGCCGGGCCTCCTGGTCGGCATCGCGACCATCACGGTCAACGTCAAGTAAGTACCCCTCGGTGGCGGGCGCGCGGGCTCAGCTCGCGTCGCCCGCCACCAGCATTTCTGCCTCCGCCCGGCTGTGCGCCTTTGGTGCCTCCTCGGTGCGGAGGTGTTTTGCACCCAGGTACACAGGAAAGCTTCTGCGATTGATTCCGAGCCCGGACTGGAGTGACAGGGCATGATCGCCGCATGGCGACCTACATCGCGTTCCTGCGGGCGATCAACGTCGGGGGGAACCGCAAGTTTCCCAAGGAGGCCATCCGGGCGGCCGTCGAGGCGGCCGGCGGCACCCGCGTCGAGACCTACCTCAACACCGGCAACGTCCGCTTCGACTCGACGAGGCGCTCGCGGACCGGGGTCGAGGATGCACTCGAGCGCGCGTTCCTCGCCGACCGTGGCTTCGAGGTGCCCACGATCGTGTTCACCCCGTCGGACCTGGTGGCGATCGCCGATCAGGCGGAGTCATTCGGGCACGAGGGCAAGCAGTACGTCTCGCTGCTCAAGGCCGAGCCCGGCGCGGCAGCGGTCGCGACGGTCGAGGCGCTCGGCACCGCCGACGGGGAGATGGCTCGGGTCGGCGGTCGCGCGGTGCACCTGCTCCTGGGCGACAACTACCACGAGGCCACGCTGACCAACGTGGTGATCGAGAAGCACCTCGGCGCCGCGACCAACCGCAACCTCACCGTCATCCGTGCCCTGGCCGAGAAGTGGGGCGGCTGACGGGGGAAACTGGGGCCCGCTCGGCGCCTAGTCACCGCGGAAGGTGGGGCGGCGCCGCTCGGAGAAGGCACGCATTCCCTCCGCCACATCGTTGGTGCGCAGCAGGATCGACTGGCCGGTGCGCTCGCGCTCCAGGGCCGGGTCGAGCTGGGTCAGGGTGGCGGCGTTGATCGCCTTCTTGGCCGCCGCAAAGGCCAGCGGGGGACCGGCGGCCAGGCGACGCACGATGGTCGCGAGGAGCTCGGGGAACTCCTCGTCGCTCGCCAGGTGGGTGACCAGCCCCGCGTCGTACGCCTCCCGAGCGCCGAGCGGCTCGGCCAGCAGGGCCATCCGCATCGCCCGGGCCCGGCCGATCGAAGCCGCGACCGTGGCGGTGGCGCCGCCGTCGGGCATCAGCCCGATCCGGGCGAAGGCGAGCAGGAAGCTCGCCGACTCCGCCGCCACGACCAGGTCGGCGGCCAGGGCGGCCGAGCACCCGACGCCGGCGGCGACCCCGTTGACCCCGGCCACGACGGGCTTGTCGAGGTTGACGATCGCCCGGATGATCCGGTTCGCGGCGTCGAGCGCGCGCACGTCGATGTGCTCATGGGCATCGACGCCCGAGATGTCGGCCCCGGTGCTGAAGGCCGGTCCGGTGCCGGTCACCACGACGACCCGCACGTCGTCGCGAGTGGTGGCCTCCTCGACCAGGCGGGCCAGGTCGTCGGCCATCTCTGCCGAGAGAGCGTTGAGGAC
Organism: Nocardioides sp.; assembly: GCA_046597165.1. Classification (GTDB taxonomy): domain Bacteria; phylum Actinomycetota; class Actinomycetes; order Propionibacteriales; family Nocardioidaceae; genus Nocardioides. The sequence continues at coordinate 3,569 of JBKJLD010000081.1, read as the reverse complement.
CTCCGGGCGGTTGAGCGTCAGCCAGAGCGCACCGTCGCTCACGCGCGCGTCGAGCTCAGCCAACGGTGACACCGGCTGCCCGCATCTCGGCGAGCGCCCGCTCGGTCGACTCGGGAGCGATGCCGACACACAGATCGATAAGCAGCCGGGTGGCGAACCCCTCGCCGACGGCGTCCAGCGCCGTCTGTCGCACGCAGTAGTCGGTGGCGACGCCGCACAGGTCGACGTCGGTGACCTCGTGGCGGCGCAGCCACTCGGCCAGGGGGGTGTCGTCGGGGCCGCGCCCCTCGAACCCGGAGTACGCCGCGGCGTGCTGGCCCTTGAGGAAGACCGCGTCGAACGGCTGCGGGTCGAGGTTGGGGTGGAAGGCCTCCCCGTCGGTGCCGACCTGGCAGTGCACCGGCCAGGAGTCCTTGAAGTCCGGCTTCTCCGACCAGTGGTGCCCAGGGTTGACGTGGTGGTCCTTGGTCGCGACGACGTGGGCGTAGTCGGGCGCGGACGGGTCCTGGATGACCCAGTGGTGCAGGATCGCGGCCACGTCGTGGGCCACCTGGGCCCCGCCGGGCACCGCCAGGGAGCCGCCCTCGCAGAAGTCGTTCTGGACGTCGCAGACGATCAACGCGCGCTTCATGATGCCGAGGCTACCGGCCCTCAGACGTGCACCGTCGCGATGACGGGCTCGCCGCGAGACATCTGCTGGGAGGCCACGGGGAGCTCGGCCCTCGAGGCGAGGTGCCGGGCGCGGGCCTCGTCGAGCGGCGTGCGGCCGACGACCTCGCCGGCGCGCACCAACGGGACCAGCAGGTCGCGGTCGTTGTCGTCGCCCGCGGGTGCCTCTCCGATGCCGATCACCTCGGTCTCGGCGACGCCCCGGTCGTCGCGTCGGCGCAGGGCGTACTTGCGCCCCCCGATGGAAGCCTTGTCGACGCTGCGCTTGGCCACCGACTCCAGCCGCCCGTCGGCGCCCTCGCGGGCCACGAGCTTGTAGACGAAACCGCAGGTGGGGTGTCCACTGCCGGTCACCAGCTGGGTGCCGACGCCGTACCCGTCGACCGGCGCCGCCGCCAGGGCGGCGATCGCGAACTCGTCGAGGTCGCTGGTGACGATGATCCGGGTCCCGGTCGCCCCGAGAGAGTCGAGCTGGGCACGCACCTGGTGGGCCAGGGCGCCGAGGTCGCCCGAGTCGAGCCGGACCGCCCCGAGCCCGGTCCCGGCGACCTCGACGCCCAGGCGGACCGCCTCCGCGATGTCGTAGGTGTCGACCAGCAGGGTCGTCCCGGTGCCCAGCGAGGTGACCTGGGCCCGGAACGCCTCCTCCTCGGTGTCGTGGAGCAGGGTGAAGCTGTGGGCGCTGGTCCCGGCCGTGGGGACGCCGTACCGCTCGCGGGCCGCGAGGTTGGAGCTGGCGGCGAAGCCGGCGACGTACGCCGCCCGGGCGCACGCGACCGCCGCCTCTTCGTGGGTACGACGCGAGCCCATCTCGATGCACGGGCGGTCGCCGGCCACCAGCGTCATCCGGGAGGCGGCCGAGGCGATGGCGGCGTCGTGGTTGTAGATCGAGAGCAGCAGGGTCTCCAGCAGGACCGCCTCGGCGAAGGTCGACTCCACCGTCACGACGGGGGAGTAGGGGAAGTAGGTCTCGCCCTCGGCATAGCCCCAGATGTCCCCGCTGAAGCGGTAGTCGGCCAGCCAGGCGAGGGTCGGTCCGTCGACCACGTCCTGGAGCGCCGCGAGCGCCCGCTCGTCGAACCGGAACGCCTCGATTGCGTCGAGGGCGCGCCCGACCCCGGCCACGACGCCGTAGCGACGTCCCGGGGGGAGCCGCCGCGGGAAGAGCTCGAAGACCGAGCGCCGTTCGCCGGTGCCCGAGTGCAGCGCGGCCTGCAACATCGTCAGCTCGTAGTGGTCGGTGAGCAGCGCTGTGGAGGCGCCCGCGAAGGCGGAGGGGGGCGTGGGGGGAGTCACGGCACCAGCGTAGGTCCGGCCGGTCGGCGACCGTGTGCCACGATGGAGCCGTGTCTGCCGCAAGCCCCGTCGAGGTCGAGCCGACCACCGTTCCCGACGACATCACCCTGCTGTCCCGCCCCTGGGTGACGATCGTGTGGAACGACCCGGTCAACCTGATGTCCTACGTCACCTTCGTCTTCCAGAAGTACTTCGGCTATGACAAGTCGAAGGCCGAGAAGCTGATGATGGAGGTGCACGAGGACGGCAAGTCCGCCGTGAGCACCGGCACCCGCGAGGAGATGGAGCGCGACGTGCAGGCGATGCATGAGTACGGCCTGTGGGCGACCATGGAGAAGCAGGAATGAGCGGCTTCGCACGGCACCGGCGCAGCGGCCTGGTGATCGCCAACTTCACCGGCTTCGAGCGGCACCGCAGGTCGCGCCGCATCATCGCCACCTTCACCGGCTTCGAGGCCGACCTGCTGCGCTCGCTGACCTCCCAGATGGTGGAGCTTCTCCGCAACGAGCGTGCCGAGCCGGCCGCCGCGACGAGCGACCCCTTCGAGGCGATGATGGCGGAGTTCTCCGGCGCCACGACGATCCCCGAGGACCCGGTCCTGGCCCGTCTCTTCCCGACGGCCTACCCCGATGACGAGGACGCGGCGGCTGACTTCCGCCGCTTCACCGAGAGCGGCCTGCGCGACGGCAAGGCCGCGGCGTCGGGGCTCGTCATCGACGCGCTCGAGGAGGCCGGGCTGCCTCCCGAGCTGACCGAGGAGGGTCTGGTCATCGACGTCGAGCTCAGCGAGCCGGACGCCGAGGCGTGGATGCGGGCCTTCACCGACATCCGCCTCGCGCTGGCCACCCGGCTCGAGGTCAGCTCGGGCGACGAGGCCTACTGGGACTCCCTGCCCGATGACGACCCCCGCGCGCAGGCCCACGACATCTACGAGTGGGTCGGCTGGCTCCAGGAGTCGATCATCGAGGCCCTGACCTCATGACGGCCGCGTGAGCCCGATCCCCGACTTCGTCGTCGAGATCCGACGACTGATCGGCGACCACCCGCTCTGGCTGCCCGGCGTCACCGCGGTGATCACCCGCGACGACGGCCAGGTGCTGCTGGTCAGGCGGTCCGACAACGGTGCCTGGACGCCCGTCACCGGCATCGTCGACCCGGGCGAGGAACCTGCCTCCTCGGCCGCACGCGAGGCGCTGGAGGAGACAGGCGTACGCGTGCGCGTGGACCGCCTGGCGTCCACCGCCGTGCACCCCGAGATCGTCCATGACAACGGGGACCGCGCGGCCTACCTCGACCTCACCTTCGCCTGCACCTGGCTCGAGGGCGACGCTCACGTCGCCGACGACGAGTCCACCGACGTGCGATGGTGGCCGCGCGACGCGCTGCCGCCGATGACCGAGGTCATGCTCACCCGCATCGCAGCGGCGCTCAGCGGCGAGCGCGAGGCACGCTTCGTCGCGCCGCCGGACCAGCCGGAGCCGGTGGAGGTGCTGACCCCGGACCACCCGGTCCTGGGTGTGGACGCATGCCCCGGTGGGTGGGTCGGGGTGGTGCTCGACACCGACCTGCGGGCGAGCGTGTTCGTCGCGCCCACGATCGTCGAC
>JBKJLD010000098.1:0-25927 GCA_046597165.1 Nocardioides sp. | reverse complement strand
TCGGCGTCGGCGACGATCTTGACGAAGCCGGCGGTGTCGCCGAGGCCCTGCGCCTTGCCGTTGGCCGAGAACGGGAACGTCGCCGTCCTGACGTCGTACCCCTTGTCCTTGGCCTGCTGCTCGGAGTAGCCGAACGAGCCGATCTGCGGCTGGCAGTACGTCGCCCGCGGGATCATGTCGAAGTTGATCTCCTGGGTCTCGGCGCCGGCGATCGTCTCGGCGGCGACGATGCCCATCGCCTCGGCGGCGTGGGCCAGCATCATCTTGCCGGTGACGTCACCGATGGCGTAGACGTTCGCGACGTTGGTGCGGCCCCGGCCGTCCACGGCGATCGCGCCGCGCTCAGTGAGCTCGACCCCGGCGTCCTCGAGGCCGTAGCCCTCGACCCGCGGCGCGAAACCGATGGCCTGGAGGACCTTGTCGGCCTCGAGGACCTCCTGCTTGCCGTCCTTGCTGACGGTGACCTTGACCTTGTCGCCGGAGTCGTCGATGCCCTCGACCTTGGTGGAGAGCAGCACCTTCACGCCGAGCTTCTTGTACTGCTTGGCCAGCTCCTTGGAGACGTCGGCATCCTCGGTCGGGACCATCCGGTCGAGGAACTCGACGATGGTGACATCGACGCCGAAGTTCTTCATGACGTAGGCGAATTCGACGCCGATCGCGCCGGAGCCGGCGATGATGACCGAGCCGGGAAGCTGCTCGTCGAGGATCTGCTCCTCGTAGGTCACCACCCGCTCGCTGAGCGCGGTGCCGGGGATCAGGCGGGTCTTCGCGCCGGCGGCGATGATCAGGTTGTCGCAGGTGTAGGTCGCGGAGTTGCCGCCCTTGTCCTTGACCTCGACGCTCTGCTTCCCGTCCCGCTCGCCGAGCAGGGTGCCCCAGCCGTCGATCTCGGTGATCTTGTTCTTCTTCATCAGGAAGTGCACGCCCTTGACGATCCCGGCGGACACCTGACGGCTGCGCTGGTGGGTCGGGGCGTAGGCCATCGTGGCGTCGCCCTCGATCCCGAACTTGTCCTTCTCGTGGGTGAGGAGATGGGCGAGCTCGGCGTTCTTGAGCAGCGCCTTGGAGGGGATGCAGCCCACGTTGAGGCAGACACCGCCCCAGTACTTCTCCTCAATCACGGCGGCGGACTGGCCGAGCTGGGCGGCGCGGATCGCGGCGACATATCCACCCGGGCCGGCACCAAGGACAAGAACATTGAAGTGGGTCACGGACGCCAGCCTATGAGTTGGGCACGCCCCCGACCAAGGCAGGGACTAATCTTCGGGCGTGACGCTCTACACCGCCTACGGGACCAATCTCGATCCCGCCCGGATGAGCGAGCGTTGCCCGCACTCCCCGATGCAGACCACAGGCTGGCTCGAAGGGTGGCGCCTGACCTTCGGCGGGGAGGAGCACGGCTGGGACGGCTCGATGTCCACGATCGTCCAGGACCCCTACAGCCAGGTCTTCGTGGCCGTCTACGACATCACCCGTGAGGACGAGTCCGACCTCGACGACTGGGAGTCGGTCGGGACGGGGCTCTACCGCAAGACCAAGGTGCGGGTCGCCACCATGACCGGAGAGATCGTGGTCTGGACCTACGTCCTGGACGCCTACGAGGGCGGGCTGCCCTCCGCGTCGTACCTCGAAGTGCTGGCGAGCGCCGCCGAAGCCGCCGACGCCCCCGCCGACTACGTCGCCGCCCTCCGCCGCCGCCCCTCCCGCTCGGACCTCTGAGCCCTGGATGGATCGCCGGTTAACCGGCGATCCCTGACGTTCCTGGCCGTTGCAACGCCTGGGAAGTGCAGGAATCGCCGGTTAACCGGCGATTCCGACACCGCACTAGAGTCCTGCCCGTGACCCAGAACTCCCCCCAGCAACTTGCCCAGGACGCCGCCGAGAGGCTCGCCGAGCTGACCGGCGTGGAGCGCCACGACGTCGCCCTCGTGCTCGGCTCCGGCTGGTTGCCCGCCGTCGACGCCCTCGGCCGGGCCACTGCCGAGATCGCAACGACCGACCTGCCCGGGTTCGCGCCGGCCGCCGTCGCCGGGCACTCCGGCAAGATCCGGTCGGTCCGCTCGGGCGACAAGAACCTCCTGGTCTTCCTCAGCCGAACCCACTTCTACGAAGGTCGCGGCGTCGCCGCAGTCGTCCACGGCGTGCGTACGGCGGCCGCGGCCGGCTGCGGGACCGTCGTCCTCACCAACGGCTGCGGAGGTCTCAACGAGGCCTGGGCGCCGGGCACGCCCGTCCTGATCAAGGACCACATCAACCTCACGGCCACCAGCCCCATCGAGGGCGCCGACTTCGTGGACCTGACCGACCTCTACTCGAGTCGGCTGCGGGCGCTGTGCCGCGAGGTCGATCCGAGCCTCGAGGAGGGCGTCTACGTCCAGTTCCCCGGCCCGCACTACGAGACCCCCGCCGAGATCAACATGGTCCGCGCGATCGGCGGCGACCTGGTCGGCATGAGTACGACGCTCGAGGCGATTGCGGCGCGTCAGGCCGGCATGGAGGTCCTCGGCGTCAGCCTGGTCACAAACCTCGCGGCCGGGATCAGCGGTGCGCCGCTGAACCACGAAGAGGTGCTCGAGGCCGGCACGGCCGCGGCCTCCCGCATGGGCGACCTCCTCGGCCGCATCGTCCCGAGGATCTGACATGCGCGTCCTGCTCAGCGGCGCCGCAGGCAGCATCGGCCGCACCCTCACCCTCGGCCTCGCCGACCGCGGACACGAGGTCGTCGGCCTCGACCGGGTCCCCCAGCCGGACGGCTTCGACGGACTCTGGCACACCTGCGACTGCGCCGACGCGGACGCCGTGGCCGCGGTCTTCGCCGAGCAACCGGTGGACGCCGTGGTGCACATGGCCGGCCACCCCGGCGAGGCCAGCCTGCCCGACTCCCTCACCTCGCACGTGATCACCACCGCCGCGCTGCTCGACGCGATGGTCGAGCACGACGTACGCCGCTTCGTCTACGGCGGCTCCAACCATGCCGTCGGCCGCACGCCTCACCGCGACCTGCTCACCGTCGACGCACCACACCGCCCCGACACCTTCTACGGAGTGGGCAAGGTCGCTGCCGAAGCCGTCATGAGCCTGTACGCCGACCGCTACGGCATCGACGCCGTCAGCTGCCGGATCGGCTCCTTCCTGCCCCAGCCGGAGACCAGGCGCAACCTGGCGACCTGGCTCTCCCCCGACGACTGTGTCCGCATGGTCGAAGCCTCGCTCACCGCGGTCGACCCCGGTTTCGCGGTGCTCTACGGCATCTCGGCCAACACTCGCGCCTGGTGGGACCTGGCGCCCGGCCGGGCCCTGGGCTACGACCCCGAGGACGACGCCGAGGAGTACGCCGCGGGGATCGACGTCCGCGCACAGGACGAGTCCGAGGCCGCCCACGTGGGCGGTCCGTTCGCCACCGAGGAGTTCTACCGCCCGGCCCTCGACCGGACTTGATCCCACCTAGTTGAGTGGAGGCATGAGCCTTCAGCAGCGCACTCTCGGAACCGCCTCACCCCTTACCGTCCCTGCCCTCGGCCTCGGCTGCATGGGCATGTCGGAGTTCTACGGCACCGGCGACGAGGCGACCGGGATCGCCACGATCCGCCGCGCCCTCGACCTGGGCGTCACCTTCCTCGACACCGCCGACATGTACGGCCCGTTCACCAACGAGCAGCTCGTCGGGAAGGCGATCGCCAGCCACGGCCGCGACGAGATCCAGCTGGCCACGAAGTTCGGCAACGAGCGGCTGCCGGACGGAACCCGCGTGGGGATCAACGGTCGACCCGACTACGTCCGCGCCGCCTGCGACGCCTCACTGCAACGCCTCGGCGTCGACCACATCGACCTCTACTACCAGCACCGCGTCGACCAGAGCGTGCCGATCGAGGAGACGGTGGGCGCCATGGCTGAGCTCGTGACCGCCGGCAAGGTCCGCCACCTCGGCCTCTCGGAGGCGTCGGTGGCCACCATCCGCAAGGCTCATGCCACGCACCCGATCACGGCGCTGCAGACGGAGTACTCCCTGTTCACCCGCGACCTCGAGGACGAGATCCTGCCGACCCTGCGCGAGTTGGGCATCGGGCTGGTCCCCTACTCCCCTCTGGGGCGCGGCCTGCTCACCGGTGCGATCACCAGCCAGGAGGCGCTCGCTGAGAACGACTCGCGTCGCTCGGCGTACTTCCCTCGCTTCCACGGCGAGGCGCTCGACGCCAACCTGGCACTCGTCGCGCGAGTGCGGGAGATCGCCGATTCGAAGGGGTGCACCCCAGGCCAGCTCGCGCTCGCCTGGGTTCTCGCCCAGGGGGACCAGGGGCTCGGCGTCGCGCCGATCCCGGGTACCAAGCGGATCCACTACCTCGAGGAGAACGTGGGCGCGGCCGCGGTCAGCCTGTCCGAAGCGGATCTCGAGGCGCTCGCGACCGCCGTCCCCCGCGGCTCGGTCATCGGGGACCGCTACGGCGACATGAGCACCATCGACGCCTGATCGAGGCGCTCGCAGCCCTCGCTAGTTGGAGAGGTGCCGTGTCAGCCCGGCGATGCAGCTGCGCATCATCCGGTCGTGGTTCCAGCGCAGCAGGGGGCGGGCGACGTACGACGCGACCGCGAGCAGCCCGCGCACGTCGACCTCCTGGTCGAACTGCATCCGGGTGGTGCCGTCGGGCTCCTCGCTGAGCCGCCACCGCACCACCCCGTCCAGGTCACCCGACACGGTGGTCTCCAGCAGCGGCGGCTCGCGGTGCACGGCGTGCAGCACCAGGTCGAGGGTGTAGGGCAGCACCGACCGGCAGAGCACGCGGGCGTCGTCCGGCCCCAGCCCGGCCACCGCAACCACCTCGGGCCACCACTGCGGGTAGCGCTCGAGGTCGACCAGCGCCCCCGCCACCGCTCCCACGGGGTGGGGCACGGTCCAGGTGCCGCCGAAACGGTACGCCGCGCTCACTGCTCGGCCAGGTCGAGCCGGACGGTCATCCGCTCCAGCGCCCGCGCCGCCTGGCGTCGTACGTCGGGATGACGGGCGGTGAGCCGGGCTCGCACGGCCTCGACGTGCTCGGTGTCCCCAGCCGCACCCAGCGCACGCAGCGCCTGGGCCTGCACGCGGGGCAGCTCATGATCGAGCAGCGCGACGGCTCCCGGGCCGGCCGCGCCCAGCTCGCGCTTGGTCGCCACCTTCAGGCACATCTCGGCCGGTCGCCAGTGGTCGGCACCGACCCCGGCCACGACGGGGCCCTCGGCCCGGTCCTCCCAGACGTAGAGCAACCCGCGCGCACCCCACACCTGGAGCCAGTAGTCCTTCCAGCTCTCGGGGTCGAGCACCGGAGACCCCGGCTCGAAGGAGAGCCCGGTGAGGTAGGGCAGCTCCGCGAGGTGGTCCGCGCGCCCCGCCCCCTCCAGCAGCGCGATGCACAGGTCCACGACGGCCGGCTCCCCGAGGTGGCCCACCAGCTCGTGGACGAGGCTGCCGATCGGGAGGTCGACGTCGTACGGGGGCGGCAGGGCGTTGGGGGTCACCGGACCATGATGGCTGGTTGCTGCGCGGCGCCGCACAGGCGCTAGCGTGCGCGCATGACGACTTCCGACGTGGCCGACCTGCTCGACCGGGCTCGCGCCTGGGCCACCGAGGACCCCGACGCCCGGACCCGGACCGAGCTGGAGCGACTCGTCGACACCGTGGGCGGCGGGTCCGAGCCCGACCCGGCCGCGCTGGTTGACCTGGCCGACCGCTTCGACGGCACCCTCGAGTTCGGCACCGCCGGGCTGCGCGGCGCCCTCGGCGCCGGCCCCAACCGGATGAACCGGGTCGTGGTGCTGCGCGCCGCCGCCGGCCTCGCGGCGTACCTCCACGACCAGGGCGCGCCGCGCGAGGGCGCCGTCGTGATCGGCTACGACGCCCGCCACAACTCCGACGTCTTCGCGCGCGACACCGCCGAGGTGATGACCGGCGCCGGGCTGACCGCCTACGTGCTGCCCCGCCCGCTGCCGACGCCACTGCTCGCCTTCGCGATCCGTGAGCTCGGCTGCGTGGCCGGCGTGATGGTCACCGCCAGCCACAACCCGCCCGAGGACAACGGCTACAAGGTCTACCTGGGCGACGGCAGCCAGATCGTGCCCCCGACCGACGCCGAGATCGCAGCCCGGATCGCTGCGGTCGGCCCGGTCGCCGAGATCCCCCGGGGCAGCTCGGGCACCGTCCTCACCGAGGATCTCGTGAACCGCTACCTCGACACAGTGGCCGACCTCGCGGTCGACGGCCCCCGTGACCTCGACATCATCTACACCCCCCTGCACGGTGTCGGCAGCAGCTCGGTGGTGCAGGTGCTGGAAACCGCCGGCTTCTCGACGCTGCGGATCGTGGCCGAGCAGGAGCAGCCGGACCCGGACTTCCCCACCGTCTCGTTCCCGAACCCGGAGGAGCCCGGGGCGATGGACCTCGCCCTGGCGCTGGCCGAGCGCTACGGCGCCGACCTCGTCGTCGCCAACGACCCCGACGCCGACCGCTGTGCCGCCGCGGTCCAGGGTCCGCACGGCTGGCGGATGCTGCGCGGGGACGAGGTGGGGGCCCTGCTCGCGGCCCATCTGCTCGACCAGGGCAAGCAGGGCACCTACGCCACCTCGATCGTCTCGTCCTCCCTGCTGGGGAAGATGGCCGCGGCCGCCGGCCAGCCGTACGCCGAGACCCTCACCGGGTTCAAGTGGATCGGTCGCGTCGAGGGACTGGCCTTCGGCTACGAGGAGGCGCTCGGCTACTGCGTGGACCCCGAGCGCGTGCGCGACAAGGACGGGGTCTCGGCGGCGCTGCTGCTGTGCGAGATCGCGGCCGAGGCGAAGGCCGCCGGGCGGACGCTGACCGACCTGCTCGACGACCTCGCGGTACGCCACGGGCTGCACGCCACCGACCAGCTGTCGGTGCGGGTCACCGACCTGGGCGAGATCACCGCGGCGATGGGCCGGCTGCGGGCGGCGCCGCCGACCTCTCTCGGCGGCCTGGCCGTGCAGCAGGTCGACGACCTCTCGCTCGGCTCCGCGGAGCTGCCCCCCACCGAGGGGCTGCGCTACCGGCTCGCCGAGGGCGCGCGCGTGATCGTCCGCCCGAGCGGCACCGAGCCGAAGCTCAAGTGCTACCTCGAGGTGGTCGTCACGGTGCACCCCGACGACGGCGTCGATGCGGCCAGGATCGCGGCCGCCGGCCGGCTCGACGCCCTGCGCGGCGACATCAGGGCCGCCGCAGGCATCTGAGGCTCACCAGAGCAACGAGGCGACGAAGGCCACCCCGGAGACCGCGAGCCCGACGATCTCCGGCCACGCCCAGTCCCGGCGTACGTCGGCCGCCAACGCGACCTGCTCGTCGGAGAGCCGCGCGATGCCCCGCTGGGCCCGGGCGTCGTCGGCGAGCTTGCTGATCCGCTCCTCGACGAAGACCGGGTAGGAATCGAGCGCGGTCGCCGTGGACTTGTTGGACTTGAGCGTCTGGCGCCAGCTGCGACCGATCGCGGGCGAGACGTAGCGCCGTTCACCGGCGCGGACGGCGAGCACCTGGCGGACCACGACCTGCTCGATCGCGGCGAGCGGCACCCACGCCGTGTCGACCATGTTGCGCATGACGAGGTGCTCCCGGGTTGCCCACACGCGAGGACGCAGCATGGAGGACCACACCAGGATCGCGAAGACCACGGCCGCGAGAACGACCGGGAGCGGGAATCCCTGGGAGCGGTCGAGGATCCCCACCGCGATGACGAAGGCGGCCAGCCCGAGAGCCACCAGACCCAGGATTCGACCGCTCGTCGGACGGAAGCGCTCGACCGCTTCGTCGCTCATTTCTTGCTCCTGTCAGCTGCCTGCGCTGGATTGTCGTGGACCGCTCGGACAACCCTATGCTGGGCCGGTGACAAGCACCCCCACCAGCGCCCTCACCACGGGCTCGACCACCAGTCCTTCGGCAACCGCACCCGGCTCCGCCACGGACTTCTCGGACGTCACCGGGACCGACGCCTCGCTGCGCCGGTTCCTGCACGGTCTGCCCGGTGTCGACCAGGTCGGCGCGGAGGCCCGCGCCGCCGCGCTCGGCACCCGCTCGATCAAGACGACGGCCAAGGCCTTCGCGATCGACCTGGCCATCTCGATGGTCGACCTGACTACGCTGGAGGGGCAGGACACCCACGGCAAGGTGCGAGCGCTCGCCGCCAAGGCGATGCACCCCGACCCGGCCGACCCGACGTGCCCGATGACCGCCGCCGTGTGCGTCTACCCCGACATGGTGGCCAGTGCCAGGGAGGTGCTCGGCGACTCCGGGGTCCACGTGGCCGCGGTTGCCACCGCTTTCCCGAGTGGCCGCGCCGCCCTCGACATCAAGCTGGCCGACACCCGCGACGCCGTCGAGGCGGGCGCGGACGAGATCGACATGGTCATCGACCGGGGCGCGTTCCTCTCCGGCCACTACCTCCAGGTGTACGACGAGATCGTCGCCGTCCGCGCGGCGTGTGCCCGCCCTGACGGCTCGAGCGCCCACCTCAAGGTGATCTTCGAGACCGGGGAGCTGCAGACCTACGACAACGTGCGGCGCGCCAGCTGGCTGGCCATGATGGCCGGCGGCCACTTCATCAAGACCTCCACCGGCAAGGTCCAGCCGGCCGCGACGCTGCCCGTCACGCTGGTGATGCTCGAGGCGGTTCGCGACTTCCGTGAGGCCACTGGCCAGATGGTCGGGGTGAAGCCCGCGGGCGGCATCCGCACCACCAAGGACGCCATCAAGTACCTCGTGATGGTCAACGAGGTCGCGGGCTCCGACTGGCTGGACCCCGACTGGTTCCGCTTCGGCGCCTCCACGCTGCTCAACGACCTGCTCATGCAGCGGACCAAGCTGACGACCGGCCGCTACTCCGGCCCCGACTACTTCACCCTGGACTGATCGAGATGGCAACGGAAAACCTGTTCGAGTACGCCCCGGCCCCAGAGTCGCGCAGCATCGTCGACATCAAGGCGTCGTACGGCCTGTTCATCAACGGCGAGTTCGTCGACGGGCACGGCACCTCGTTCAAGACGATCAGCCCGGCCACCGAGGAGGTGCTGGCCGAGGTCGCCGAGGCCAACGAGGCCGACGTGGACGCCGCGGTGAAGGCCGCCCGCCGCGCCCACACCCGGGGGTGGGGCCCGATGCCGGGCCGCGAGCGTGCCAAGTACCTCTACCGGATCGCCCGGATCATCCAGGAGCGCTCGCGCGAGATCGCGGTGCTGGAGTCGATCGACAACGGCAAGCCGATCAAGGAGTCCCGCGACGTCGATGTCCCGACCGCAGCCGCGCACTTCTTCTACTACGCCGGCTGGGCCGACAAGCTGGAACATTCGGGCTTCGGGTCCACATCGCTGGGCGTCGCGGGCCAGATCATCCCGTGGAACTTCCCGCTGCTGATGCTGGCCTGGAAGATCGCCCCGGCTCTGGCCTGCGGCAACACCGTGGTGCTCAAGCCGGCCGAGACCACGCCGCTGACCGCCCTGCTCTTCGCCGAGATCTGCCAGCAGGCCGACCTCCCCGCGGGCGTCGTCAACATCATCACCGGCGCCGGCGAGACCGGCCGCACCCTCGTCTCCCACGCGGACATCGACAAGGTCGCGTTCACCGGCTCCACCGACGTGGGCCGGGCGATCGCCAAGGCGGTGGCCGGCACCACCAAGAAGGTCACCCTCGAGCTGGGCGGCAAGGCCGCCAACATCGTCTTCGACGACGCCCCCATCGACCAGGCCATCGAGGGCATCGTCAACGGGATCTTCTTCAACCAGGGCCACGTGTGCTGCGCCGGGTCGCGTCTCCTGGTGCAGGAGTCGGTTGCCGACGAGGTGCTCGAGCGCCTCAAGCGCCGGATGTCCACGCTGCGGGTGGGCGACCCGCTCGACAAGAACACCGACATCGGTGCGATCAACTCCGCCGAGCAGCTGGCCCGGATCCGCGAGCTGTCTGACATCGGAGAAGCCGAGGGGGCCGGCCGCTGGTCGCCCCCCTGCGACCTGCCGAGCACCGGTTTCTGGTTCCCGCCGACGATCTTCACCGGCGTCACCCAGGCCCACCGCATCGCCCGCGAGGAGGTCTTCGGCCCGGTGCTGTCCGTGTTGACCTTCCGCACCCCCTCGGAGGCGATCGAGAAGGCCAACAACACGCCGTACGGCCTGTCGGCCGGCGTGTGGACCGACAAGGGCTCGCTGATCCTGCACATGGCCAGCCAGCTGCGTGCCGGCGTGGTCTGGGCCAACACGTTCAACAAGTTCGACCCGACCAGCCCGTTCGGTGGCTACAAGGAGTCGGGCTACGGTCGCGAGGGCGGCCGCCACGGTCTGGAGGCCTACCTCAAGTGACGCGCATCGACGTTCGCAAGACCTACAAGCTCTTCATCGGTGGCGCCTTCCCGCGCTCCGAGTCCGGCTACTCCTATGTCGTGAACGACTCGTCGGGGAAGTTCGTGGCCAACGCGGCACTCGCGTCGCGCAAGGACGGCCGGGACGCGGTCACCGCGGCCCGCAAGGCGTTCGGTGGCTGGTCCGCCCGCACCGCCTACAACCGTGCGCAGATCCTCTACCGCGTCGCGGAGCTGATGGAGGACCGCCGGCCGCAGTTCATCGAGGCGGTGCGCCAGTCCGAGGGGCTGACGGCGGCCCGCGCGGAGAAGGTCCTCGACGAGTCCATCGACCGCCTGGTCTGGTACGCCGGGTGGGCCGACAAGATCACTCAGGTCGTCGGCGGTGCCAACCCCGTGGCGGGTCCGTTCTTCAACCTCTCCACCCCCGAGCCGACCGGTGTCGTCGCGGTGCTGGCACCTCAGGACTCCTCGCTGCTCGGTCTGATCAGCGTGCTGGCCCCGGTCATCGTCACCGGGAACACCGCGGTGCTGGTCTCGTCGTACGCCCGGCCGTTGCCTGCGGTGACGTTCGCCGAGGTGCTGGCCACCTCCGACGTCCCCGGTGGCGTGGTCAACATCCTCACCGGATCGGCCGAGACCGTGGCCCCGTGGCTGGCCTCGCACATGGACGTCAACGCCATCGACCTCACGGGCGTGGCCGGCAACGCCCCGCTCGCGACGTCGCTGGAGGAGGCCGCCGCGGAGAACCTCAAGCGGGTCCGGCGCGCGCCTGCCGCCGAGCCCGACTGGACGGTCGACCCCGGGACCGGCGCGATGACTGCCTTCCTGGAGACCAAGACCGTCTGGCACCCGATCGGCGTCTGACCGGTCCGGTCGGACCGTCGCCCGCGACCCGGAGAGGAAGAGACGCTGCGAGCCCAGGTGATCGTCCTGGCCGGCCCGTCCGGGGCCGGCAAGTCCCGCCTCGCCGAACGCATCGGCCTGCCGGTGCTTCGCCTCGACGACTTCTACAAGAACGGCGGGGACCCGAGCCTCCCGCGGATCGACGAGGGCGCCAACCACGGCCTCGTCGACTGGGACCACCCCGCGTCGTGGCTGCGTGACGACGCGATGGCCGCGCTGCGCCTGCTCTGTCTGGAGGGCCGGGCCGAAGTTCCCCTCTACGACATCGCCCGCGACGGCCGCCACGGGTCGCGCTCGCTCGACCTGGGCGATCACGAGCTCTTCGTGGCCGAGGGCATCTTCGCCCAGGAGGTCGTCCCGCTGTGCCAGGAGGAGGGGATCCTGGCGGTGGCGTACTGCGTGCGCCAGCACCCGCTCGTGACCTTCTGGCGCCGACTCACCCGCGACCTGCGCGAGCGGCGCAAACCCCCGCTGGTCCTGGTCCGGCGCGGGTTCGCCCTGCTGCGCGACCAACGCAGGGTCGTGACGCACGCGGTCTCGCGCGGCTGTGCGCCCGCCACCCCGGATCAGGCGCTGGTCGCCGTCGGCCGGCTGGTCGCGCGGAGCCCACGCGCGTGACCGGCCCCGCGCTCCTGGAGGGGCTGGCCCAGCCCGACCAGCGCTCGTGCGGCGCGAGCGTCCTGGTCGCCGCGCGGATGCTGCTGGACCCGGCGTACGCCGAGCTCGTCGAGACCGGGCGGCACCCGGTCACCGGCTTCGGCCTCGCGGGGGAGTCCGCCATCGGCCGGTTCCACCACGAGGTGCTCAGGATGCACGAGCGAGTCACCGGACCGGTCGACCTCGCCGGCCGGCTCCAGCTGCCGTGGCCACGCGCGCTCGGCACCCCGCCCTGGGCGCTGGCGCGCCAACTGTCAGCCACCGGTTCGCGCGCGGTCCCTGCGGCGCCGTACTCCGTCCGGCTGGCGCGGCGGGCGGGCGGCGAGGTCTTCGACCGTCTGGTCGCCGTCACCGGCCGGCATCGGGCGGTGCCGGTGTACGTCGGTGACCGGTGGCTGCCCAGGCACGTCGTCCTGGTCCTCGGTCCCGTCGCGGGCCGGCTGCGCTGCTACGACCCGGCCCGTGGGGTCCTGGTCGACGTCGAGCGACGGGCCTTCAGCGACGGGCGGCTCGATCTGGCCGGTTGGGACCGGCCGTGGTTCGTCGTGCTCCCACGCTGAGCGCGTCAGGAGCTCCACACGACGAGGACCAGCACCAGCCAGGCGAGGGGCATCGCCAACGCCAGGACGAGCAGCACGCGCGCGAGCAGGAACGACGTGAGCGCCGCGCTCACCGGCCCCTGGGCGTCGGCGGCGAGCTCGACGCGACGCGGGTGCGCGGGGTCGTACAGCACGGTGACCTGCTCCCCCACTCGCGGCGGCGGGGCCACCATGCCGGTCAGGCACTCGACCCGGACCTCGCTGCCGTCAGCCGCGGTGAACGCGACGACGGGAAAGTAGAGCGTCTCGGAGTTGCTGACCAGGCTGACGTCCTTGGCCTCGAGCGCGGTCACCTCGGCCGACGTCTCGACAGCGCGGGCCCGGAACGAGGCGGCGATCCGACGCTGTCTCAGCCCGCGCAGCAGTAGCAACCCGGAAGCAACGAGCAGGAATGCACCGGCCCCGAGCAGCAGTGCCGACGGGAGTGCATGGACGGTCATGCCCCGGTCACCCGGTCTCGGCGTCGAGGGCGAGGTAGCCGGGCTTCACGACGCCGTCGATGATCGCGAGCCTCTCGTCGAACGGCAGGAACGCCGACTTCATGGCGTTGATCGTGAACCAGCGCAGGTCGTGGAGGGTGTAGCCGAACGCCTCCACGAGCGACCACATCTCGGCGGTCATCGAGGTCTGGCTCATCAGCCGATTGTCGGTGTTGACCGTGACCCGGAAGCGCAGCTCGGTGAGCAGCCCGATGGGGTGCTCTCCGATGGACGCGGCCGCTCCGGTCTGGAGGTTGGAGGCGGGGCAGAGCTCGAGCGGGATCCGCTGGTCCCGGACGTACGCCGCGAGCCGACCCAGGTGGGCGGTGCCGTCGTCGTCGACGGTGATGTCGTCGATGATGCGGACGCCGTGCCCGAGCCGGTCGGCGCCGCACCACTGGATCGCCTGCCAGATCGAGGGAAGCCCGAACGCCTCCCCCGCGTGAATGGTGAAGTGGAAGTTCTCGCGCTGGAGGTACTCGAAGGCGTCCAGGTGCCGGGTGGGTGGGTAGCCGGCCTCCGCGCCCGCGATGTCGAAGCCGGCGACGCCCCGGTCCCGCCAGGCGACGGCCAGCTCGGCGATCTCCCGGGAGCGGGCCTGGTGGCGCATCGCGGTCAGCAGCTGACGGACCACGATCCGGCCACCGGCCGCCTCGGTGGCGGCGTCGAAGCCCTCCTGGACGGCTGCCACGACCTCGTCGAGCGTGAGCCCCGCTTCCACGTGCTGCTCGGGGGCGTACCGGATCTCGGCGTACACCACACCGTCCGCAGCCAGGTCCTCGACGCACTCGCGCGCGACCCGGGCGATCGCCATCCCGGTCTGCATCACGGCGACCGTGTGGTCGAAGGTCTCGAGGTAGCGCACCAGCGAACCTGAGTCCGCCGACTCGGCGAACCAGCGGCGCAGGCCGTCAGCGTCGTCCGCCGGGAGCGGATGGCCGCAGTCGGCGGCGAGGTCGATGATCGTCTGCGGTCGCAGGCCGCCGTCGAGGTGGTCGTGAAGGAGCACCTTCGGCGCCCGCAGCACCTGGTCGCGGGTGGGGACGATAGGTTCCGTCGTGGCGGTCATGCCGTCATCCTGTCAGCAGATCGGCCCACGCGGCCCGACACGAGGGAGCGACCCATGCGCGTGTTCACCACCCTGGACGAGATCGCCGCGGCGACCGGCGAGGAGCTCGGCACCAGCGAGTGGGTGACGATCGAGCAGGAGCGCGTGGACCAGTTCGCCGAGGCGACCGGTGACCACCAGTGGATCCACGTCGACGTGGAGCGCGCCAAGGACGGACCGTTCGCCGGGACCATCGCCCACGGCTACCTGACGCTGTCGCTGGTGCCGTGGCTCGGCAGCACGGTCTTCGCGCTGGAGACGCCGGGAGCGAAGCTGAACTACGGAGTGAACAAGGTGCGGTTCCCGAACCCGGTCCGGGTGGGCTCCCGCATCCGCTCCACGATCACCGTCGGTGAGGTCACCGATCTGCCGGCCGGCAAGCAGCTCACCCTCAAGCACGTGATCGAGATCGAGGGACAGGCCAAGCCCGCCTGCGTCGCCGAGTCCGTCGTACTCCTGCTGCCCTGAGCTGAGTTGCCAGCCCCGGGAGTTTGCGGGGCACGCGCGACGGGTAGGTCCCCCACATTCATCATCGAGTTCACGGGGGAACCTCCATGTCGCGTCTCTTCTCCACGTCTCGTCTTGTCACGTCGGTGATGGCCTCGCTCCTCGCGGCCATCCTCCTGATCGCGTCGGCTCCCTCGGCCTCGATCGCTGCCACCGCCGGGTCCGAGCCCGCCTCCAGGGCCAGCGCCCTGCGCTGCAAGTACTTCGCCGAGGGAGACACCGCGCACAACTACGAGCTCTGCATCAAGGTTCTGTACCGCATGAAGCAGGACGACAAGCTGATCTACAGCAATTTCGTGGAGAACGACACCTCGCAGTCCAGCAACCGGGGCAACTGCAAGTCCACGGTGTCGAAGACCTTCAGGTGGGGCGGCAAGGTCAGCGTCACCGCCGAGGGGTCGGCCTGGATCTTCGCGAAGGTCTCCGCAACCGTCGAGGCCTCCTTCGACAAGTCACGGACCTCGGACGTCTCGGTCAGCGCCGACTTCAGCGTCCCCCCGCACGACACCGTCTACTGCTACTACGTCGAGCGGCACGAGAAGTACATGACCAAGCAGTGCTTCTCCAGCGCCCAGACCCAGGGCCGCCAGTGCAGCAGGAAGGTCTTCTACGCCCCGAAGCGTGAGGGCTGGGTCATCAGCGACAACCCGATCCGCTACTGACCGGCCAGACTCGGAAATCGCCGGGCGTGCGCCCGGTCAGCTGATCCGGTCGATCACCAGCGGCCGGTGGGTGTACGACGTGCCCTCGGGCTCGATGTCGAAGCCGCCGTCAAGCGACTCCAGCGCCCGGTCGAACCGTTCCGGCTCGTCGGTCAGGAGCGTGAAGAGTGGCGCACCGGCGGTGACCGGCTCCCCCGGACGCGCGTGCCAGACGACGCCGGCGCCGTCCTGGACCGAGGCGCCGGCCTTGGCCCGACCGGCACCGAGCCGCCAGGCCGCCATCCCGACCGCCATGGCATCCAGGCGGGTCAGCACCCCGGACGCCGGCGCCGCCACGACGTGCGACTCGCGCGCCACGCGCATGGGCGCGTCGGGGTCGCCATCCTGGGCCCGGATCATCGCCTTCCAGGTGTCCATGGCCCGCCCCGAGGCGAGGACCTCGGCGGGGTCGACGTCGGTCACGCCGGCACCCGCGAGCATCTCCCGGGCCAGCGCGAGGGTCAGCTCGACCACGTCGGCAGGACCGCCGCCGGCGAGCACCTCGACGGACTCGGCCACCTCGATCGCGTTGCCGGCGGTGAGACCGAGGGGGGTGGACATGTCGGTGAGCAGGGCGACCGTGTGCACACCGGCGTCCTGGCCGAGGGCGACCATGGTCTCGGCGAGCTCGCGCGCGGCGTCGACCGACTTCATGAAGGCTCCGGTCCCGACCTTGACGTCGAGCACCAGCGAGCCGGTGCCCTCCGCGATCTTCTTGGACATGATGGAGGAGGCGATCAGCGGGATCGCCTCAACGGTCCCGGTCACGTCGCGCAGCGCATAGAGCTTCTTGTCGGCCGGGGCGAGCCCGTCACCCGCCGCGCAGATGACCGCACCGACGGACTCCAGCTGGGCGAACATCTCGTCGTTGGAGAGCGCCGCGCGCCAACCCGGGATCGCCTCGAGCTTGTCCAGGGTGCCGCCGGTGTGCCCGAGGCCCCGTCCCGAGAGCTGCGGGACGGCCACTCCGCAGGCGGCAACCAAGGGCGCCAGCGGCAGGGTGATCTTGTCTCCGACCCCACCGGTGGAGTGTTTGTCCGCGGTGGGCCGCGACAGGGTCGAGAAGTCCATCCGCTCCCCCGACGCGATCATCGCGTCTGTCCAGCGGGCAATCTCGCGGCGGTTCATCCCCTTGAGCAGGATCGCCATCGCCAGCGCCGACATCTGCGCGTCGTCGACGTCACCGCGGGTGTACGCGTCGATCACCCAGTCGATCTGGCTGTCACTCAGCTCGGACCCGTCGCGCTTGGCGATGATCACCTCAACGGCATCGTGCTCGGTCATGCGTCTCCTGGCGTCGGTACGGCGTACGGGTGGCGGTCAGCCCTCGAGATCGGCGGGACCGAAGGCCTGGGGCAGCACCTCGTCGATGGTGCGCACCCCGAGCGGGGTCAGCAGCTGGAGGTCAGCTCGGCCGTGCTCGACCAGCAGCTGGCGGCACCGGCCGCACGGCATGATCACCTCGAGGTCTCCGTTGACGCACACGAAGTGGGTCAGCTTGCCACCGCCGGTGAGGTGGAGCTGCGAGACGAGCCCGCACTCGGCGCACAGCGTCACGCCGTAGGCCGCGTTCTCGACGTTGCAGCCGGTGACCACCCGGCCGTCGTCGACGAGTGCCGCAGCACCGACTCGAAATCGGGAGTAGGGGGCGTAGGCCTGGCGCGTCGCCGCTCCCGCCGCCTCACGCAGCCCGACCCAGTCGTCGGACAGGTCCCTGCTCACCTGCGGTGAGGTCCGATATCCGGACGCGCTAGACACAACATCCCAACATGGTAACCGTTGGGAACCAAGGCCTTGGAATCACCAAATGCGGGAGCGGTCTTCGCTACGGTGTCCGCGCTGCCTCGTACTCGACGGGGCGAAGACTTTGGAGGCAACAGTGAAGAAGATGAGGAAGGCCGCGGCCGGAGGTCTTGCCGTCTTGCTGTCGGCGGCGGCGTTGACTGCGTGTGGGTCGGCTCCGGACAAGTCGAGCGACCCCGGCAGCAAGGCATCTGACTTCCTGCCCTGCATCGTCTCCGACGCTGGTGGCTTCGACGACAAGTCGTTCAACCAGCTGAGCTACGAGGGTGTGCAGGACGCCGCCAAGGAGCTCGGCACGGACTTCAAGGCCGTCGAGTCCAACAGCGAGAACGACTACGCCCCGAACCTGGACAGCCTTGTCGCGGAAGGCTGTGACGCCATCGTGACCGTCGGCTTCGCGCTCGCCTCTGCGACCAAGGAGTCCGCAGCGGCAAACCCCGACATCAAGTACATGCTCATCGACGACTCCGCTGACGGTGGCGACGACGGCCAGACCTTCGACGGCAAGGCCGATGTCGCGAACATCAAGCCCCTGCTCTACAACACCGCCGAGGCCGCCTTCATGGCCGGCTACGTCGCCGCCGACTACACCAAGACCGGTGTCGTCGGGACGTACGGCGGTCAGCCGTACCCGACCGTCACCATCTTCATGGACGGCTTCAAGCAGGGCGTCGAGTACTACAACGCGCAGAAGGGCAAGAGCGTCAAGGTCGTCGGCTGGGACGGCAAGAACGGCAGCTTCACCGGTGGCTTCGAGGCCAACGAGACGGCCACCAACACCGCTCGCCAGCTGCTCGACCAGGACGTCGACGTGATCCTGCCGGTCGGCGGGCCGATCTACCAGGGCGCGCTCACCGCGATCCAGGCGTCCGGCAAGGACGTCGCCATGATCGGCGTGGACGCCGACATCTACCAGACCGACCCGAAGACGGATGACGTCGTCCTGACCTCGATCCTGAAGAACATGAAGACGTCGACCTACGAGTCGATCCTCGCGGCGAGCAAGGACTCGTTCGACTTCACGCCGTACGTCGGCACCCTGGAGAACGACGGCGTCGGCATCGCCCCGTTCCACAACTACGAGAGCAAGGTGTCGCCCTCGCTCGCCGGCGAGCTCGACACGATCAAGGCCGGAATCATCGACGGTTCGATCAAGGTCACGTCCTACCTCAAGCCGTAAGTTCAAGGAACATCGCAGAGGGAGGTCGGCTCCGGTCGGCCTCCCTCTGCCGTGCTCCGGGCGCCCTGCCCGTGACACTAGGATGCCGTGCCATGAAGCTTGTCCTTCAAGACATCACCAAGCGATTCGGGACCCTCGTCGCGAACGACCGCATCTCGCTGACGGTCGAACCCGGCGAGATCCACTGCCTGCTCGGCGAGAACGGTGCCGGCAAGTCGACGCTGATGAACGTCCTCTACGGCCTCTACCAGGCCGACGAGGGCCAGATCATCCTCGACGACGTCGTCCAGAAGTTCTCGGGACCCGGCGACGCCATCGCCGCCGGCATCGGCATGGTCCACCAGCACTTCATGCTGGTCCCCGTCTTCACGGTCGCCGAGAACGTCATGCTGGGCAACGAGAACACCGGGTTCGCGGGGTCGCTCAATGCGGAAGCCGCCAAGCAGCGGGTGCGTGAGATCTCCGAGATGTTCGGATTCCACGTGAATCCCGACGCCGTCGTGGAGGACCTTCCCGTCGGGGTGCAGCAGCGCGTCGAGATCATCAAGGCCCTCTCCCGCGACGCCGAGGTGCTCGTCTTCGACGAGCCCACGGCCGTGCTGACGCCGCAGGAGACCGACGAGCTGATGGAGATCATGCGTCAGCTCAAGGCGGCCGGCAAGGCGATCGTGTTCATCACCCACAAGCTGCGTGAGGTGCGCGAGGTCGCGGACCGGATCACCGTCATCCGGCTGGGCAAGGTCGTGGGTGAGGCCAGCCCGACGGCCACCAACGCCGAGCTGGCCTCCCTCATGGTCGGGCGCCCCGTGGAGCTGACCGTGCACAAGGGACCGCCCGAGCTCGGTGACGAGGCCCTGGTCGTCGAGGGGCTCACCGTCATCGACGACCGGGGCGGCGTCCACGTCGACAACCTGAGCTTCACGATCAGGACCGGTGAGATCCTCGCGGTCGCCGGTGTACAGGGCAACGGCCAGACGGAGCTGACCGAGGCGTTGCTCGGCTTGCAGGAGCACGTCCGCGGGTCGATCCGCCTCGGCGGGTCCGAGTTGAACGGCCGGTCCGTGCGCCAGATCCTCGAGGCGGGCGTGGGGTTCATCCCTGAGGACCGTCAGGAGGACGGGCTGGTGGGCGGCTTCACCCTCGCCGAGAACCTGATGCTCGACCGCAGCCACGGGGAGCCCTTCGTCACCAGGGGCACCCTGCGGCTGGACCGGCTCGAGGCCTTCGCGACCGAGAAGCTCGAGCAGTACGACGTCCGGGCGCAGGGAATCACGGCGCTGGCCGAGCAGCTCTCCGGCGGGAACCAGCAGAAGGTCGTGGTCGCGCGTGAGCTCTCGCGGGACCTGCGGCTCCTGGTCGCGGCCCAGCCGACCCGCGGGGTCGACGTCGGATCGATCGAGTTCATCCACAAGCAGATCGTCGCCGGCCGCGATGCCGGCGTTCCCGTGCTGGTCGTCTCGACCGAGCTCGACGAGGTGTCCGCGCTCGCCGACCGCATCATGGTGCTCTACCGCGGGCGGATCGTCGGGATCGTGCCGGGCGACACACCACGTGAGGTGCTCGGTCTCATGATGACCGGAGAACGTCCGGAAGGGGCGATGGCATGAGCAGCGCAGTGGGGACCGAGCAGCCGGCCCCGGTCGAGCCGGAGAACCCCGAGCCGCCCCGCTGGCGTGAGGTCGCGCACGACATCACCTCCGGCAGCGCCCTGGCGGCCGTGCTCGGGGTCCTGCTTGCGATCGCGGTCGGCTCGCTGCTGATCGCGGTCACCGACGAGCGGGTCCGCGAGACGGCGCACTACGTCTTCGCCCAGCCGAGCGACTTCTTCCAGGCCACCTGGGACGCGATCTGGGGCGCCTACACGGCCCTGTTCCGGGGCTCGGTCTACGACACCCGGGCCGACACCTTCGCGACCGGTATCCGGCCGCTGACCGAGACCTGCAAGTTCGCCGCCCCACTCATCGCGGCCGGCCTCGGCGTGGGGCTTGCGTTCCGGGCGGGGATGTTCAACATCGGCGGGCGTGGCCAGATGCTGCTCGCCGGCGCTGCGGCCGGGTGGGTCGGCTACCAGTTCGAACTGCCCTGGGCGCTGCACCTGTCGCTGGCCGTCGCCGCGGGAATGATCGCCGGCGGCCTGTGGGCCGGCCTGGCCGGCCTGATCAAGGCACGCACCGGCGCCCACGAAGTGATCGTCACGATCATGCTCAACTACGTCGGCTTCTACCTGGTCTTCTTCGCGCTTTCGAAGCAGAGCCTGTTGCAGGCGCCGGGGTCGTTCAACCCGAAGTCGCTTCCCATGAAGGAGTCGGCCACCCTGCCCAAGCTCTTGGGCGACCAGTACAACCTGCACCTGGGCTTCATCCTGGCCCTGGTGGCTGTCGCCTTCGTGTGGTGGCTGCTGAACCGGTCGGCACTCGGGTTCCGCCTCCGCGCCGTCGGGCTCAACCCCTCGGCAGCCCGCACGGCCGGCATCGACGTCGGTCGCACCTACACGGTCGTCATGCTCATCGCCGGTGCCCTGGTGGGGCTGGCGGGCGCCAACCAGGTGCTGGGCACCGTCACCAGCGGAGTCACGACCGGGCTCGACGCGGGCATCGGCTTCGACGCGATCACCGTGGCCCTGCTGGGCCGCTCGCGACCGTTGGGCATCCTGGGGGCCGGGCTCCTCTTCGGTGCGTTCAAGGCCGGCGGCTTCTCGATGCAGGCCTCCCAGAACATCCCGGTCGACATCGTGCTGGTGGTGCAGTCCCTCATCGTGCTGTTCCTCGCGGCGCCCCCGCTGATCCGCGCCATTTTCCGTCTGCCCGCCAAGGAGGCGAAGTGAGCACGCTCGAGGAGACCCGGCTGGCCGGCACGACCACGGTCGTCGACCGGAAGGCGCCCATCCTGTTCGGGGTTCTCACCATGGGGCTCCTCCTCATCGTTGCCCTGAGCCCCGAGTCGGGCGACACCACGTTCCGGCTGGCGACCGCCAAGGACTTCATGACGTTGCCGGCCCTCACCCTGCCCTCGGCCCTCACGGCCTGGGTGCTGGTCGTGGTCTGCGCCGCCTGCACGGCCTGGTCGATCCGCCTGTTCTGGCAGGGGCGCAACAACTCGTTGTGGCTGGTGGTCGTCTTCGCGGTCGCCTGGATGACAGCCTTCCTGACGTGGGCCGCCACTGGCGCCACGATCCCCGTCGTGGGTCTCCTCGGCGGCTCACTGGCGCTCGCCGTGCCACTCATCTTCGGGGCCCTCGGCGGCGTGCTGGGCGAGCGGTCCGGAGTCGTCAACATCGCCATCGACGGCCAGCTCCTGGCGGGCGCCTTCGCCGCGGCCCTGGTCGGTTCGCTCTTCGGCTCGACGTGGGCCGGCCTGGCCGCGGCCATGGTGGCCGGCGGGCTGGTGGCGTTGGTGCTCGGCCTCTTCGCGATCACCTACTTCGTGGACCAGGTGATCGTCGGTGTCGTGCTCAACGTGCTGGTGATCGGCCTGACCAGCTTCATGTTCACCCAGGTGCTGGTCCCGAACTCCGCCTCCCTGAACTCGCCCCCGAGATTCGCGGCGATCTCGATCCCCCTGCTCGGTGAGATCCCGCTGCTCGGGCCGATCTTCTTCCGTCAGACGGCCATCGTCTATCTGCTCTACGTCGTCGTGGCAGTCGTCTCCTGGGCGCTCTACCGGACGAGGTGGGGTTTGCGGGTGCGGGCCGTCGGCGAGCACCCGAAGGCCGCGGACACGGTGGGCATCAAGGTCAACCGCACCCGCTACCGCACCATTCTCCTCGCTGGGGCCATCGCCGGCATGGGCGGCGCCTTCTACACCCTGGTCTCGGTCCCGCAGTTCAACCGCGAGATGACCGGCGGCGCCGGCTACATCGCGCTCGCGGCGGTGATCTTCGGCAAGTGGGACCCCATCCGCGCCACCTTGGCGGCCCTGCTGTTCGGCTTCGCCTCGAACCTGCAGGGAGTGCTCTCCGTGATCGGCTCGCCGGTGCCGAGCCAGTTCATGCTGATGCTGCCCTACGTCGTCACGATCTTCGCCGTGGCCGGGGTGGTCGGCAGGTCGCGACCGCCGGCCGCGGACGGCATCCCCTACCGGACGGGGTAGCGCCCAGCCTTCGGGCGGTGACTGCGGTCGTCGTCCGGGGGTGGGCTCAGGAGCCGGGCAGCGCCTCGACGGCCGCCCCGGCGAGCACCTTGGCCCCGATCGCGACCGCCCGGTCGTCGACGCGGAGGTTGCCCTGGTGCAGGTCGTAGGTCGGGCCGTCCGGCGTTCGGGTGCCCAGCCGGGCCATCGCGCCGGGGACCCGGTCGAGGTACCACCCGAAGTCCTCGCCGCCGAGACTCTGCTGGGTACTGACCAGGCCGTCGTCACCCAGGGCCCGCGCGGCCGCGGCCCCGAGCTCGTGGGTGGCTCCCGGGTGGTTGACCACCGGGGGCACGCCGCGTCGATAGTCGACCGCGGCGTGCACGCCGTACGGCGCGACGATCTGCTCGACCAGGGTGGGAACCAGCTCCTCGGCCTTGGCCCACGCGCCGGCGTCGAGCATCCGGACGGTGCCACCGACGTGACCCCTCATCGGGATCACGTTGTGGGCCGAGCCCGACTGGGCCATGCCCCACACGACGCTCACGCCCGAGCGCGGATCCAGCCGGCGCGACAGGATTCCCGGCAGCTCGGTGATGACCTTGCCGAGCGCGTAGACGAGGTCCTCGGTCAGGTGGGGGCGGGAGGTGTGTCCACCCGACCCGGAGAGGGTGACGTCGAGGTGGTCGGCCGCGCCGGTGATCGGCCCCTCGCGCAGCCCGATCAGCCCGACGTCGAGGCTGGGGTCGCAGTGCAGGCCGAAGAGCCGGTGCACGCCGTCGACGGCACCAATGGCGAGCATGCTCAGAGCACCCCCGGGCATGACCTCCTCGGCGGGCTGGAAGAGCAGCCGCACCCGACCGGGCAGCAGCCCCGCCGTGTGCACCTCGGCCAACGCCAGGGCCGCCCCCACGAGGGCGCTCGTGTGCAGGTCGTGGCCGCAGGCGTGGGCGACACCCGGGACGGTGCTGGCCCACGCGTCGCCGGTCGTGTCCTGGATCGGCAGGGCGTCGAGGTCCGCGCGCAGGGCGACCAGCGGCTCGCCGGCCCCGAGCTCGGCCACCAGTCCGGTGCCCGGTTGCCGGGTCACCCCCCAGCCGGCCTGCTCGAGCCTGGACGCGACGAGCGAGGTGGTGCGGGTCTCGGCCCAGGAGAGCTCGGGATGGGCGTGCAGGTCCCGGCGCAGGTCGACCAGCTCGGCGTCGTACTTGTCGACGACGGCGGCGATCAGGTCGTGCGCTTCGTGAGCCATTGAGGTCGAGGTTAGTTCACGCGTCGTACGCCGCGAGAATTCGGTCGGCGGCGACCGTCGCCGGGAGCTCTCCGGCCAGCACGGCGTCCCGGATCTCGTCGCGAACGGCCGCCACGCCCGGCGAGTGGCGCAGCCGCTCGGCCAGCTCGTCGCGGACCAGGGCCCAGGTGAAGTCGAGCTGCTGGCGGGCCCGCTTGGTGGCGAGCCCCTCGACGCCGAGGTGCTCGCGATGAGCCAGGATGCGCTCCCACAGGTCGTCGACCCCCACATCGGTGAGCCCCGAGCAGGTGACGACGGGCGGCGCCCACTCCCCAGCGCCACGCACGAGGCGCAGCGCGCCGGCGAGCTCGCGTGCGGCGCCGCGGGCCTCCTGCTCCCGGTCCCCGTCGGCCTTGTTGACCGCGATCACGTCGGCGATCTCGAGGATCCCCTTCTTGATGCCCTGGAGCTGGTCCCCGGTGCGGGCCAGGGTGAGGAAGAGGAAGGTGTCGACCATGCCGGCGACGGTGACCTCGGACTGACCGACACCGACGGTTTCGACCAGGATCACGTCGTACGCCGCGGACTCGAGCACGCTCATCGCCTGGAAGGTCGCGCGGGCGACCCCACCCAGGGTGCCGGCCGATGGTGAGGGCCGGATGAAGGCGTCCGGGTCAGTGGAGAGCTTCGCCATCCGGGTCTTGTCGCCGAGCACCGAGCCGCCGGTGCGCACCGACGACGGGTCCACGGCGAGCACCCCCACGCGGTGCCCGGCTGCGGTCAGCCGGGTGCCGAGCGCCTCGATGAAGGTCGACTTGCCCACCCCGGGAACCCCGGAGATCCCGACCCGCACGACCGTGCGGTCGCCGGTGTCGAGCTCGCCCAGCCGGGTCAGCAGCTCGCGCGCGTCGGCGCGGTGCTGCGGGCGCGAGGACTCGACCAGGGTGATCGCCTGCGAGACCGCGGCCCGTCGCTGCTCGCGGATGCCCGCGACCAGCTGCGCGACGTCCGCCATCAGTGCCCCAGCTGCTCCCGCAGCTTGGCCAGCAGGTCGAGGGCGGAGTCCGCGATGACCGTGCCGGGCAGGAAGACCGCGGCGGCACCCATTTCGCGCAGGGTCTCGACGTCGTCCGGCGGGATCACCCCACCGATCACGACCATGATGTCGGGACGACCCTGTTCGGTGAGCGCCGCACGCAGCGCCGGCAGCAGCGTGAGGTGACCGGCGGCCAGCGACGAGACCCCCACGATGTGCACGTCCGCGTCGACCGCCTGCAGGGCGACCTCCTCGGGCGTGGAGAAGAGCGGACCGACGTCGACGTCGAAGCCCATGTCGGCGAAGGCGGAGACCACGACCTTCTGGCCGCGGTCGTGCCCGTCCTGGCCCATCTTGGCGACCAGGATCCGCGGTCGGCGGCCCTCGGCGTCCTCGAAGGCGTCGGTGGCGGCGAGGACCTGGGTGACCTTGTCGTCGCCTGCGCCGTCGCCGGAGCGCCCGGCCTCGTCCCTGTACACGCCGCTGATCGTACGGATCACGGCCTGGTGGCGGCCGTAGACCTTCTCCAGGGCGTCGGAAATCTCGCCGACGGTCGCCTTCGCGTGGGCCGCCTCGACGGCCAGCGCGAGCAGGTTTCCGTCAAGGTTGCCCTCGCCGGTGCCCCGGTCGGGTCCGCGCTCGGCGGAGGCGGTCAGCGCGTCCAGGGTGCGGCGTACGTCGTCGTCGTTGCGCTCGGCGCGCAGCCGCTCCAGCTTGGCGACCTGCTGGCGGTAGACGTCGTCGTTGTCGACCCTGAGCACGTCGAGCTTGTCCTCGGCCGCGAGCCGGAAGGTGTTCACGCCGATCACGGCCTGGGCACCGGAGTCGATGCGCGCCTGGGTGCGGGCGGCCGCCTCCTCGATGCGCATCTTGGGGATGCCCTGCTCGATGGCCTTGGCCATGCCGCCGGCCTGCTCGGCCTCCTGGATGTGGGCCCAGGCCCGCTCGGCGAGGTCATGGGTCAGCCGCTCGACGTAGTAGGAGCCGCCCCACGGGTCGATGGTGCCGGTGGTGCCGCTCTCCTGCTGGAGCAGCAGCTGGGTGTTGCGGGCGATCCGGGCCGAGAAGTCGGTCGGAAGCGCGATCGCCTCGTCGAGGGCGTTGGTGTGCAGCGACTGGGTGTGGCCCTGGGTCGCGGCCATCGCCTCGATGCAGGTGCGCTGCACGTTGTTGAACACCTCCTGGGCGGTGAGCGACCAGCCCGAGGTCTGGCTGTGGGTGCGCAACGAGAGCGACTTGGGGTTCTGCGGCTCGAACTGGCTGACCAGCCGCGCCCACAGCGCCCGGGCCGCGCGCAGCTTCGCGACCTCCATGAAGAAGTTCA
>JBKJLD010000022.1:0-22830 GCA_046597165.1 Nocardioides sp. | reverse complement strand
TCGGACCGGCATCAAGGGCTCGATCTGAGCCCAGTGGGCATCACTGAGGACTGCTACGCGTGACATGGCCTCAGGAAATCAGCCCCGGGCCCCGTTTCTAATCAGACACGCCCTAGTGGCACTCGGAACGACCCAGGGCCCAGCTCGTGCGCTCGCCGGGGTGGTCCCAACTCATGGCGTGGTCGGCGGTCCGCTGAACAGCTTGGGCGCGACGGGCGAGGCGATGCCCACGAAGATCACGAGGCCGTCACCACCTGGGTTGCCGCCAGCCGTGTCGATTGCACCACTGGGCTTCCAGTTGTTGGTGACCCACAAGTTTCCGACCGAGTCAGGCTGAACGGCGGTCTCCCGCATGAGCGGCTTGAAGGACTTGATCTGTGAGCCTGCGCCGTACAACGGCTCACCGGAATGCAACAGGACTGGATCGCCTCCGGAGGGCAGCGTGTAACCGGTTGAGGGCGTCATCGGGTCCCCGAGAGCGAGGCCGTGTGGGCACTTTCCAGCAACGGCGCCGCAGAGCCGTGAGACCCCGTACTTCAGGTCGACCTGCGTGACCCCGCCGAAGTTCGCTACCCACACACTGTCGGAGGAATCCGTCGACACGCCCCACGGCCCCACGATGCCGCCGCCCGAGAAACTGCCGAGCGGCTGGCCGCTGCTGCTGAAGGCATAGATCTTGTCCTCCGCGCCCGCAGCGACCCACGCATTGCCGTCGGAGTCGACCGACACGCCCTTCGGGTTTGATGACGATCCGATCGCAACAGTGAACAGCTTCTGCACCCCAGACGGGGTGAAGCGCAGTTTGGAGACGGTCGAGGACTGCGTGTAGCTCACCCAGGCATCGCCGTCTGCATCGAGACGAAGGTCGAAGGGGTCGGAATTGTCATCGGCGTAGTAGGGGAAGTCGGAGCTCGGATCGCCGGCGGGGAAGATCTGCACCCGGCTGTTGCCGTAGCTGGCCATCCAGATGTTGCCATCTGCGTCTGACACTGTTCCCTGGACTCGATACAGGTTGCTCTGGTACCCGTAGGGTCCGGAGATCGCCTCGCCCGAGCCGCTGAAGAGGGACACGCTGCCGCCCGGTGTCGTGCCATCCGACGTCGGGTAGGACTGCGAACTTCCCCAACCGAAGTTTCCCGACCACAAGCGGCCGCTGGGATCGAAGCCGATTCCGAACCCCTGGCCGACGATTCCGCCTCCCACGAGGGGGGAGTCCGGCGTGCCGCCGACGCCGTCGGAAGGATGTCCATCGGGTCTGAGCACGACGATGCAGTGTGCGGAGTCCGGCGTGCCCTGCACGACGTTGTTCGTGATCCAGCCGTAGCCCTGCAGGTCGAAGGTGATATTGCCGGGTCCGCCAAACGGGCACACTTCCGCACCATCCTGGGTGCGACCGGTGCCGTTGAACTTCACGGCGAGCGTGAAGGCGTCCAGGCGCAGCCACTTGTCGCGCGACGACGGCCCCTGCTTCTTGGACAGGTAGGGCCGGAAGGCGTGGACGATGCTGCCGAGGTCGAAGAGTCGCTTCACCTTGCGTGCAGGATTGAGGGCGATCGCCCGAGCCGCATTCCACGTCGTGGGGCTCTGCTTCGTCCGGGTCAGCGCGACCAGGTCGCGGCAAGCGGCCTTGGTGTCGCGACGGACGCAGGGCGCGAGGATGTTCGACAGGGTCCCCAATTCGTGCCAGGTGTTCGTCTCGTTGGCGTTGGGGGACGTGCGGATGACCTTGGACGGCCTCCCGGTGGCCGGCGACACCAGGTTCGCCGCCATGTCGGCCGCCGTGCTCAGTTGGAGCGGGCTGCCTGCGATGCGGTTGCCCTCGGTGATCTGGGAGGTGGCATAGGCCGCCGCGACGGTGGTCATCTCATTGATGGTGACGACCGACGATGCCGATGACCCGCGGAGAGTGACGAGCTCCCGGCGGCGATCACCCTGAGCAACCACATATGTGACGCCCACTCCGCTCGGGATCGCGATGCTGAAACGCCCACGTGCATTGGAGCGCCCGTGTCCGATGGGCTCCGAGGCCAACGGCCCAGCCTCGAACACCGTGACGTTCAGTCCCGCGAGGGGTCGAGCCCGACGACCGGTGCCCGATGTGATCGAACCACGCAATTGTGTGGTTGACGCGTGGGAATCGGCGACAGTGGGCAACGGATACGTGGCAACTCCGGCCAGCGCGGACGGCGAGGTCAACGCCCCGAGCGCAACCAAGGTCACCGTGGCACCGGCAAAGACGCCGCTCAACTTCGTTCGGGACCGACGCATGGCTCTCCACCGTTCCCTCTCGTCGACATCGGCAGAGGTTATCGACCCGAGCGACGTCGTGACAGCGGTGACTAGCCCGGCCTCAGCGCCCCTCGAAGACCGGCTTCTCCTTGGCCACGAACGCCGCGACCGCGGCGGCGTGGTCGGCGGTGGCCCCCGTCTTCTGCATCATCGAGCTCTCGAAGGCGAGCGCCTCCTCGAAGGTGTGGCCGGCCGCGTAGGCGACCGACTGACGCATCGCTCCCAGGGCCACGGTGGGCCCGGAGGCCAGCCGCTCGGCGAGCGTACGGACCTCGGTGGCCAGCTCGGCGGCAGGCACGACCCGGGTGGCCAGGCCCAGCGCGAGCGACTCCTCGGCGGCCAGCGTGCGCGGCAGGTAGAGCAGCTCGATAGCCTTCGCCCGGCCGACCAGCTGCTGGAGGTGGTAGCTCGCCCCGGTGTCACAGGACAGCGCCACGTTGGCGAAGGCGAGGTTGAACCCGGCGGAGTCGGCCAGGATCCGCAGGTCGCACGCGAACGCGAGACTGGCGCCGGCACCGGCGGCCACTCCGTTGATCGCCGCGATGACCGGCTTGGGCATGGCGGCGAGGGCGCTGACGATCGGGTTGTAGTGCTCGTCGACGGTCCGGAACAGCGCCTCGCTGGACGCGCTGTTGAGGATCGTGATGTGCTCCTTGAGGTCCTGGCCGGTGCAGAACGCCCGGCCGGTCCCGGTGAGTACGACGCAGCGTGCGGCGGGGTCGTCGCCGACCCGGCGCACGGTCTCGAGCAGGAGCTCCTTCGTGGCGACATCGAGGCTGTTCATCGCCTCGGGACGGTTGAGGGTGATCGTGGCGACGCCGTCGGTGAGGTCGAGCAGCACGGCAGCGGGGGAGTCGGTCATGGCTGCAGTCTGCCGGATCGGCTCCTTCAGGCGTCCAGGCAGCGGGCCACGAACCGGTCGCTACCCGCCTTGAGCCGGCTCGCCTCCCGGGCGAACAGCTCCGCCGCGGCGAACCCCGGCCAGTCGTCGGGGAGCAGCGAGGGCGGCAGACCCGGGTCGGCGAAGAGGAACTTGCGCCACTCGTGGACCAGGTGGAAGCGGGCCGCAAAGGCCGCCTCGTCAACGTCGGTGTGCGCGGCGAAGTGGCCTTCGACCAGGTCTGCGGCCGAGGTAAGCCAGCGGGAGTAGGCCGTGTGCAGCGCCGCCAGGTCCCATGCACCGGTCGGGGGCGGCTCGAACTCCCGGGCCCGGGCGGTCCGCACCGTCGCACCGGCCCGCTCGAGCACGGAGGCGAGCTCGCTGCGGAGGAAGGGGCTGACCCAGACGTTGTCGGCCAGCTCGGCGTACCCCACGAAGGCTAGGTCGGCGCGCAGCCGGTTGCGGGCGCTGCGCAGGTTCGGTGGGTGCACGAACGCCAGGTGCCAGGTGCCGTCCCAGGCGGTCTCGGTGCGCCGGTAGATCCGGTCACCGGCCTGGTCCAGGCGCCGGTTGGCCTGCTCGGTGGCGGCGTAGCCGCGGCCACCGCGGAGCTGGACCGGCTCGAGCCAACCCTGCATCACCATGCGGGAGATCGCCGTGCGCGCCGCCGGTGCGGCGATCCCGACGGGGTCGAGCATCCGCACCACGGCAGCGACGGGAGCTCGTCCACCGCGGGCTCGCAGGTGGTCGCCGTAGACGTCGAAGAGGGCGGACCTGGCGTGCATAAGGGGAGTCTGCCAGCAGCCCGCCCGGGAGGCTCGCAGGCGCGAAGGGTGGGCTGTGGTCAGCCTCGGGCCGTGGATAGGGAATAATGGTTCGGGCGTACGGCGTGCGGGGGTCGCTCGGATCCCTGGACGCACGGGATAAGCAAGAAGGAAGAGGTGCGCGGATGGCGGCCATGAAGCCGCGGACTGGCGACGGTCCGCTGGAGGTCACCAAGGAAGGACGCGGCATCGTCATGCGCGTTCCACTCGAAGGCGGGGGACGCCTGGTGGTTGAGCTCAACGCCGAAGAGGCAGGAAATCTCGGCGACGCACTCAAGGATGTCGTCGGCTGAACGCCGTGGCCGCCGCCCCTGTGACTGGTCCCACGACACTTCCCGCCCAGGTCTCGCCGCCGGAGTTCGCCCTCAGCGAGCTCCGGCCGCATGCCATCTCGGGAGTCGAGGTGATCGCTCTCCCGGTGCTGCCGGGTCACGGGGACGGTGCGCTGCTCCTGGGCCCGGGGGCCGACGAGGTCGCCGACCAGCTCGGCACCGACCTGCTCGCCCTGCTCGAGATGAGCGACGCGAGCGGCAAGGCCGGCGAGGTCACCTCGCTGCCGGTCCCGCTCGGGTCTCCCGAGAACCCCAGCCTTCGTTGGGTGCTGCTGGTCGGGGTCGGTGACCAGCGCACCGACGACTTGCGGCGCGCCGGGGCGGCCCTGGCGCGGGCGACCAAGGACCGGGCCAGCGTCGCGACGTCCGTCCCGGCGCTCGCCCCCGTGGCGGGTCTCGAGGCCTTCGTCGTCGGGGCGATGCTCGGCTCCTTCGGTTTCCACTGGCGCTCGACCGCTCCCGAGCACGTGCCGGTTGCCCGGATCGTGCTGGCGGGGCTGCCCGACCCCCAGAGCCTGGTCGGGCCCCTCGACCGTGCGCTGGCCCTCGGTGGCGCCGGCTGGCGTGCCCGGATGCTGTCGACCGTGCCCTCGAATCTCAAGAACCCCGCTTGGCTGGCCGAGCAGGCCAGGGTCCTCGGCGAGGAGGTCGGTCTCGAGGTGACCGTCTGGGACGAGCAGCGACTGGTGGCTGAGGGCTTCGGTGGCATCGCCGCCGTCGGTCAGGCCTCTGCGACGCCGCCGCGGCTGATCCGTCTGGACTACACGCCGGCGCGGGTCAACCGCCGGACCCCCACCGTGGCCATCGTCGGCAAGGGGATCACCTTTGACACCGGCGGCCTCTCGATCAAGCCCGGCGAGGCGATGGTCACGATGAAGCGCGACATGACGGGCGGCGCGGTCGTGCTGGCCGTGATGGGCGCTCTGGCCGCCGTCGGCTGCCCGGTGCGGGTCGTCGGACTCGTGGCCGCCGCCGAGAACGCGATCAGCGGCAACGCGCTGCGCCCCGGCGACGTGGTCCGCCACTACGGCGGGCGCACCAGCGAGGTCACCAACACCGACGCCGAGGGGCGGCTGGTCCTCGCGGACGCCATGGCGTACGCCGTCGACCAGGTCAGGCCCGATGTCCTCGTGGACATCGCGACGCTGACCGGCGCCATGAAGGTGGCCCTCGGACAGCAGATCGGCGGCTACTTCGCCAACGACGACACCCTCGCGGAGGTCATCGACGCGGCCGGCACTGCTGCCGGTGAGCCGCTGTGGCGCTTCCCCCTGGCGGAGATCTACGAGGACAAGCTGCGCTCGAGCGTGGCTGATGCCGACAACGCGCCGGGGGGACCGGGAGCGGTGACCGCCGCCCTCTTCCTCCAGCACTTCGCCGGTGGCCTGCCCTGGGCCCACCTCGACGTCGCCTCGGTCGGCGACTCGCCGGCCGAGAACCACGAGTGGACGACCGGACCCACCGGGTTCGGCGCCCGCGTGCTGCTCCAGTGGCTGGGCAGCGACCACCCCCTGGAAGGGATCCGATGAAGGGTCTGACCGTTCGCTGGTCCCTCACCGACGCGCCCGAGGGGGTCGAGGAGGCCCTGGCGTCGTACGTCGCGGACACCTCGCACGCCCGCTTCACCGGTTTGGGGGGGCTGCAGTTCAAGACCTGGCGGATGCGCCCGGGTGAGTGGTTCGAGGGCTGCTACGTCTTCGCCAGCGACGAGGCCCGGGCCGGTTTCCAGGCTGCCTTCACCGAGGCGGCAGCGGAGTCGGCCGGCTCCCAGATCGTCGGCAGCGCCCCGGTCCTGATCGAGGCCTGCGACGTGGTCGCGGTCGCCGAGGGCAAGGACGGCTTCACCGCCGCTCCCGGCTTCTGACGCACCGACGGGTCAGGCGCCCGGCTCGGGGGACCACTCCTTCTTCGCCGCCAGCAGTCCGTCACCGACGGGGAGCAGCACCGCAACGAGGTCGTCGTGCTCGGCGATCGCGCGCCCCAGGTCGCGGATCGAGACGGTGTCCTCGTCGCGCTGTGCCGGATCGGCGACCTTGTCGTGCCACAGGGCGTTGTCGAAGGCCACCACGCCACCGGGACGCAGCAGCCGCATCGCCTCCTTGAGGTACGCGGCGTACTCGGCCTTGTCCCCGTCGCAGAAGACCAGGTCGTAGTGGCCGTCGGTCAGGCGCGGCAGCACCTCGAGAGCGGCCCCGGAGATGGTGCGGGCCCGCTGGGGTGCGATGCCGGCCTCGGCGAACGACTGCCGGGCGAGGCGTTGGTGCTCGGCCTCGATGTCGACGGTGGTCAGCACGCCGTCGGCACGCATGCCGCGCAGCAGCCAGAGACCCGACACACCGGTGCCGGTGCCGATCTCGACGACGGCGCGGGCGTCGAGCACCGACGCCAGGAATCGCAGGGCCGCACCGCCGCCGGAGCCGATCGGGACGACCCCGACCTCCTCGGCGCGGGCGCGGGCTGCCGCAAGGACCTCGTCCTCGGCGACGAACCCCTCGGCGTAGGACCAACTCGCGGGCTTGATCGGGGTGGTGATGGTGGCCTCCTGGGTGCGACGCCGGCCGAGCCAGCGGTCGGCGTGAACGAGCCGTGAACGAGCGACGCCACCGTATCGTGAGAACCGGGAACACCGCGTCGGCACGAGTCGTTGTCACTGATGAGTTCACAGCACCCGTGGGGTACGCCTCACAGGGTTCTCTCAGCAGCCCTTCCTAGCGTGAAAGAGGTCAGGACACTGTTCGGATCACAGGCGCGGTCGCTGCGCGGCAAGGAGACACCGGTGGATGCTGCGCCCCGCGCCACGGACGAGTCGTCGGAGATTCCGACCTGGGACGAGATCGTCGAGCGCCACTCCGACCGGGTCTACCGCCTGGCCTACCGGCTCACCGGCAACCGCCACGACGCCGAGGACCTCACCCAGGAGGTCTTCGTGCGGGTGTTCCGCTCGCTGTCGACCTACACCCCCGGCACCTTCGAGGGCTGGCTGCACCGGATCACCACCAACCTCTTCCTCGACCAGGCCCGCCGCAAGCAGCGGATCCGCTTCGACGCGCTCTCGGACGAACGCGCCGACCGGCTGACCAGCTCGACGCCCACCCCGGACGTCGCCTACGCCGACCAGACCTTTGACGACGACATCGAGCGCGCCCTCGCCACACTGCCGCCGGACTTCCGGGCGGCGGTGGTCCTCTGCGACGTCGAGGGGCTCACCTACGAGGAGATCTCGGAGATCCTCGGGGCCAAGCTCGGCACCGTCCGCTCCCGGATCCACCGCGGCCGGGCCATGCTGCGCGAGTCCCTGGCCCACCGCGCCCCCCAGGATGGCCGCGCGCGCTACTCGGGTCCGGCGCCTGCCGCCACGCGTCCCGCCACGGCCCTCTCCGGCTGGCGGTCCCGGACGTGATCGGCCACCTGGGCCCCCGGATCAGCGCTCTCCTGGACGGTCAGCTGCCGCCAGAGGAGTCCGAGCGCGCCTGGGCCCATGTGCACGAGTGCCACTTCTGCCGCGACCAGGTCGAGCGCGAGGGTTGGGTGAAGACCCGGCTCGCGGGGCTCTCCCACGGTGCCGGCACCGCCCCGGACCACCTCAAGGGATCGCTCGTGGGCTCCCCGATGACCGGCCCGGCACCGCTCGGGCACCCGGTCGGCAACCCGGTCGGAACCGCCCCGCGACGGAGCGCCGGACTCGTGGCGATCGGCGGCAGCGCCCTCGGTGCCGCCGTGGTCGGGGTCCTCGTCCTCGGTGCCGCCCCCGGGAGCTCCCCGAGCAACGAACGGCGGGCTCCGGTCTCCCACCTGGTCGGGCCGCGCACGGTCCTGCCGACGTCGTACGACGTGGGCCTGCCCCGCTCCGCGCGACCCACCCCGTAGCCCCCGATTTCGGGCTTGGGTCAAGATGGACACGTGAACGAGCACGACCAGGGCCAAGAGCCGGGTCCCGACCAGCAGCCCCAACCTGAACCCACCGCGTCGTGGGTCCCGCCCACGACCCAGCCGCCGCCGGGCATCGGGGGCGGCCAGTGGGCGCAGCCCTGGGCAGGTTTCCCGTCACCCGGGGCCTCGCCCGCGGGGCACGCCGAGGTCGAGGGGCGGCACACCAGCGCGCCCGGTCGGGTGCCCGGCTGGATCTGGCCCGTCGTCTGCACCCTGGCCCTGGTGCTGGGCCTGGTCGGCGGGGCCGTGGGCAGCCTCGCCTACAACCGCCTGGTCGACTCGCGCGCCGAGGGGACGGTCAGCACCGGCCTGGCCGGGGTCGACACCGTCTCCGCGCCCCCGCTCGCGGCCGACAACGGCTCCGTGGCGGCCGTGGCCCAGGCACTGCTGCCCAGCACCGTGCAGATCTCGGCCGAGTACGGCGGGGAGAAGGGTGGGGCGACCGGATCGGGCTTCGTGCTCGACCGCCAGGGTCACATCATCACCAACAACCACGTCGTCGCCCAGGCCGCCGCCGACGACGGCCTCATCGAGATCGTCGACCAGGACGGCAACCGGTACACCGCAACCCTGGTGGGCCGCAGCCCGGTCTACGACCTCGCCGTGCTCTACGCCAAGGGTGCCCGCACGTTGAAGCCCGCCGCCCTCGGCGCCTCCCAGGCGCTGCGGGTGGGGGAGGGCGTCGTGGCGTTCGGCTCGCCGCTCGGGCTCAGCTCGACGGTCACCTCGGGCATCGTCAGTGCCCTGCACCGTCCCGTCACCACCGGCGACGCCGGCAACGACTCGTCGTACATCAACGCGGTGCAGACCGACGCGGCGATCAACCCCGGCAACTCGGGCGGACCCCTGGTCAACCTGCGTGGCCAGGTCGTCGGTGTGAACTCCGCGATCGCCACGACCGGCGGGAGCACCACTGGCGAGTCGGGCAACATCGGCGTCGGCTTCGCGATCCCGATCGAGCAGGTCCGGATCACGGCCGACCAGATCCTGCGCACCGGTCAGGCCCGTTACCCGGTCATCGGGGCGAAGGTGCAGACCGGGCGCGACGACGGCTCCGGTGCCAAGATCGACGAGGTCGTCTCGGGGACTCCGGCCGACCGCAGCGGTCTGCGCGCCGGTGACGTGATCGTCGAGGTCAACGGGGAACGGGTCACCGACGGGATCGCCCTCATCGTGTCGATCCGGTCCCACCAGCCGGGGGAGACCATCGACTTCACCGTCGAACGGGACGGCAGGGAGCAGCAGATCTCCGTGCGGCTCGGCTCCGAGGTGGGCTGAGCCCGCCTCGGCTGAGCTCGCTCAGGCCTCGGGCGTCTGGTCGGCCTCGACGAACGGGTGCTGGTCGACGAAGGTCCTGGTCTCGGTGTACATCCGGGCGATGAACTCCTCGAGCTGGGCCGACTCCACCCGCCACTGGCCGCGCCCGCCGATCTTGATCGCGGGCAGGTCGCCGCGGCGCACCAGGGCGTAGACCTGCGCGCTGGAGGTGTTGAGGACCTCAGCGACGTCGGCCAGGGTCAGGAAGCGGGGCATGCCGGGCATGGCCCCATGATCCCACCTCCGCAGCCCGACGCCGTACGGCGGCACCGGTAACTGTGGAGGACGGGCTGTGGACGACGGGGGTGACCTGAGGCCCGGCACGATGCATGATGGCCGCGTGGCCAGCACTCTCGGGAGATCCACCACGCCGCCCGTGCCCGGGGCGGTGCGCTCGACCACGCCCGGCTGGCGAGACCCCCGGCTCTGGGTCGGCATCCTGATCGTGACCGTCTCTGTCATCGCCGGGGCTCGCCTGCTCAGCTCCGCCGACGACACCGTCACGGTCTGGGCGGCTGCCGGCGATCTGGGAACGGGCGACACCTTGACTGCTGCCGATCTGGTCCCGGCCCGGGTCCGTTTCGCCTCCCCGGATGGGCTCGGCGACTACTTCACCACCGAGGACGAGCTGCCAGCGGACCTCGAGCTGACCCGAGTCGTGGGTGCCGGCGAACTGCTGCCCCGGGGCGCGGTTGGGCCGGCTGGTGGCAGCGACATGCTCCAGGTGCCGCTGGCGGTCGACGCGGAACAGGTGCCCGGTTCGGTGCACTCCGGGTCGGTGGTCGATGTCTACCTGGTGGCCTCCTCAGGAGGCGCCGGGCCGGGTGGCGGCCACGACGCTCGAAGCCTGTCCGAGGCTCCCGCGCTCGCTGCGGCGACCGTGGTGGATGCCCCGGCTCTCGACCAGGGGTTCGCGGCCACCGGGAGGCGTCAGCTGGTGCTGGCCGTGCCGGAGGAGGCCGCCCGGCGCTTCTTCAGGCTCCTGGGCTCGGTCGAGAGCCCGGTCGTCACCGTGGTCCGGCGGGGCTGATTCGATGATCGTCGTCCTCGTCGTTGCCGCGGGCGCCGGTTGGGAGCCGGCCGCCCTGAGGCTCCTCAACGACCAGCCGGGGGTGGTGGTGCTCAAGCGCTGCGTCGACGTCGACGACCTGTTGGCCGCGGCGAGCGCCGGGCAAGCCGATGTGGCGGTCCTGGGACTCGACGCACCGGGGCTGGACCTGGCCGCCACCGACCACCTGCGCCAGCACGGGGTGCGTCCTGTTGCGGTCGTCCCCCGGGGCACTCCCGACGGGGCCGACGGGGTGCATGCCGCGCGGATCGGGATCCAGGCCCTGGTCCCCGAGGAGCAGCTGGCGGGCCTCCCCGACGCCGTGACTGCGGTCGAGGAGTCTGGCGGCACCGCGGAGGTGACCCAGACCCCTGCGCCGGACACCGCACCCGCCTCAGCCGGTCGGGTGCTCGCGGTGTGGGGTCCCGCCGGGGCACCCGGGCGGACGACGCTGGCGGCCGCGATCGCCGCCGAGCTGGGCCGACGTCGGCGACGCACGGTCCTGGTCGACGCAGACCCCTACGGCGGCGCGGTGGCCCAGCAGCTCGGGATCCTCGACGAGGTCTCGGGATTGCTGTCTGCGGCGCGGCTGGCCGGCAGCGGTCAGCTCGCCGAGCGGTTCGGCTCCGTCCAGCGCGCGCTGGACGGCTCTCTCAGCGTCGTCACCGGGTTACCCCGCGCGGACCGGTGGGTGGAGGTGCGCACCGGCGCCGTCGAGCATCTGCTGGAGGTGGCCCGCGCGCACGGCCACGTGGTCGTGGACACCGGCTTCAGCCTCGAGGACGACCAGGGACCCGAGTGGGGCTCCGACTTCGGCGCGCGTCCCGCGCGCAACGCGATGACGCTCGCGGCGCTCGAGGTGGCCGATGACCTGGTGGTCGTCGGCAACGCAGACCCGGTGGGGCTCTCCCGGCTGGCCCGGGGTCTCGTCGATCTGCGCGAGCTGACGGGCGACGCCCCGGTTCGGGTCGTCATCAACCGGATGCGCGCCTCGCTGGGCTGGTCCGAGAAGGAGATCGTGGGCATGGTGTCGGGGTTCACCCGGCTCTCGGGACTGCACTTCCTCCCCGAGGACCGCGCGAGCGCCGACCGGGCCCTGGTGACCGGGCGGACGCTGATCGAGGCCGGGGACTCGCCCCTGGTCCGGGCCGTGGCCGGCCTGGTCGACGCGTTGGTGCCGGCTCAGGCCGCGAACAGTAGGTAGAGCCCGCCCACGGTGAAGGCCACCATCGCGAGGAGCAACGGCAGCTGACCGGTCAACTGGTGCCGCTTCGGCAGCAGCCGGATCGCCCGGTCATGGGCCGCGACCACGCCGAGGACGTGGCCCAGGACCACGGCGATCACCTTGATGTCGGCGAGCAGGGTGGGGTGGTAGGACAGCCAGTAGTTGACGCTCCAGTCGCCCGTGCCCAGCAGGTTGCTGCCGTTGCCGAGCGGGTCGCTGGCCAGGATCAACGTCGACTGCCCGACCTCGAGCAGGTAGCTCAGATAGTGGGCCACGATGTAGCCCACGATGATCGGCACCACCGAGTGCGCGAACTGGTTCGGCAACTTGGCACGGTCGAGTTCCTCGCCGACCCCGGTCAGCACACACCCGAGCGCAAAGACCAGTCCGACCCCGGCGCAGAACGTCAGCAGCGCGAGGTTGTTGAGGCCGAAGGTCGAGAACGTCGTGGACTGGATGAACCGCACCCAGTGGCCGGAGTCCTTGAACGAGTCGTAGGCCGTGCTGCCGAAGAGGACCGCGACGACGGCGACCAGCCCCGGCCGCACGATCACCGAGTCGAGGTTGGCCAGCGGGCTCCGCACCACCAGCGCGGTGCCGCGACGACCCCACACCGAGAGCTTCGAGGCGAGGGTGGAGTAGACCTCGAACGGGTCGGCGCGTTCGTAGAACGAGCTGCCGAAGAGCGCCCCGCCGAGCAGCATCAGGGCGACGTACGCCGCGCACCACAGCCGGACGGGACCGAGCTCGGTGGAGTAGGGGTAGACCAGCTCGAGCCACACGAAGGCGAAGAGCCCGACGGCTGCTGGCCAGTAGCCCAGCCGCTCGGGGTAGGTGAAGACACCCTCGTCGGGGTCGCTTCCCGACACCTTGGCGAAGAGCAGGTTGATGGTGCGGACGGGGCTGATGGTTTTCCACACCGGGCCGAGCAGGACCGACAGGGGGACCAGACCGACCCACCACCACACGTAGAACATCCCGAAGAACGGGTTGGTCAGCAGGTCCTCACCCAGAATGGCGGCAACAGCCGCATAGGCGAAGCCCACCATCCCCACGGTCCTCAGGGCGACCCGGGCGACGGTCGAGTCCACCGCGCGCGTCACCGGCGCGGGTGCGAGCCGGCCGCTCGTGGCAACGTCGTAGCGCGGGTTGCGCCAGGCGATCGCGAGGACCACGAACGACACGGTCAGCGCGGCGACCGCACCGGTGATGGCGAGCGCGGGGGAGATCGGGAGGTCCTTGGCGCCGCCGATCCCGTGCGCGAGGATGCTGCCGTCGGGTGACACCTCAGTGGGCTTCGAGCTGGACGATCGTCTTGTCCAGGGTGTGCGACTCGACGTCGACGATGCTCGGTCGGTCGATCGGCGTCAGCGTCAGGGTGGTGGTGCCTGCCGGGTACTGGAACTCCTGCTCCGGGCTGGAGTGCACATGGATCTCGCCGGGGGCGTCGGCCTTCACGACCAGCTCGATCGGCTGCCCAACGCTGACCTCGACCCGGTCGCCGTTCGGGGTCACGGTGTCCCCGCTCACGCTCACCTGGATCGTCCTGGTCTCCGAGGAGCTCTGCTCGGGCTGGTCGCTGCCGCCGCAGCCGGCCGCCAGGGCCAGGGTGCACACGAGGACCGCCAAGGTGGCCGGGATTCGCCGCATGGGTCACATTCCTTCTGGTCGGGGCGCAGGGCGGGGCCTGCACCCGCAGGGCCGGTGCCTCTGGAAGAATCCCATGACGGACGAGTGGTCGACCCTGCACCCCTGGACGACACGACGAGAGGCAGCACATGAGTGAGCGGCTCCGGCCGCGGGACCTGGCCTTCCTGGCCGCTGAGTCCCGTTCGACTCCCATGCACAACGCGACGGTCGAGATCTTCGACCCCGGCCAGTCCGGGTTCGACTACGACCGGCTCGTGGAGCTGGTCGCGGACCGGATCTCGTTCGTCCCGCGCTACCGCCAGCGGATCCAGGTCGTGCCCGGCCGCCTCGCCAACCCGGTCTGGGTGGACGACGAGCACTTCGACCTCAACTACCACGTCCGCCGCTCAGCGCTGCCGCGCCCCGGCACCCTGGACCAGCTGCG
Organism: Nocardioides sp.; assembly: GCA_046597165.1. Lineage (GTDB taxonomy): Bacteria > Actinomycetota > Actinomycetes > Propionibacteriales > Nocardioidaceae > Nocardioides. Next base: position 8,911 of record JBKJLD010000022.1, on the reverse strand, counting down.
CGAGCTGGTCGCGCGGATCGTCTCGCGCCCGCTCGACCGGGAGCGGCCCTTGTGGGAGATCTACTTCGTCGAGGGACTGGCCGACGGCCAGGTGGCCCTCCTCTCCAAGTCGCACCAGGTGCTCGTGGACGGCGTCGAGACCGTCGACCTCGGCCAGGTGCTGCTCGACACGAGCGCGACGCCCAAGGTGCTCGGCGGTGACGAGTGGCGTCCCCGCCGCCCGACCTCTCCGACCGGGCTGGTGGCCCGGGCGGTCCGCGACTCCGCCTCGGTGGGGACCCTGGTCGACACCGTGCGCAGCCGCACCGGCTCGGTGCTCCGCGGAGCCGACGCCGCCGCCCGGCGCAGCAGTGAGGTGGTCAACGGGCTCACCGGACGCCGCGCCGAGTGGGAGTCGCCCATCAACGGCACCCTGAGCCAGCAGCGGCGCATCGTGGGGGTCCAGACCGAACTCGAGTCCTACCGCACGGTCCGCAAGGTGCACGGCGGCTCGGTCAACGACGCGATCCTGGCCACCATCACCGGGGGTCTGCGCAACTGGCTGATGACGCGCACCGAGTCGATGGGCGGCCTGCGCCAGATCCGTGCCGTCGTGCCGATCTCGGTCATCGACGACGAGCTGGAGGCGACCTCGCTGGGGAGCCAGATCGCCGCGCACATCGTGGACCTGCCGATCGGCGAGGCCAGCCCGGTGGTGCGGCTGCACCAGGTCTCCTACTCGTTCAAGGCCCACAAGGAGACCGGTCGCGCGGTGGCCGCCAACCGGCTCGCCGGGATCGCGGGCTTCGCGCCGACCACCTTCCACGCGATCGGCAGCCGGGTCGCCGCGGCCGAGCTGCGCCGCGGCTTCCAGCTGAGCGTCACGAACGTGCCCGGGCCGCAGTTCCCGCTCTACGCGGCCGGCGCTCGGATGGTGGCCAGCTACCCGGTCCCGCCGTTGCTGCCCGACCATGCGCTGGCGATCGGGGTCACGTCGTACGACGGGCACGTCTTCTACGGCATCACCGCTGACCGGGACCTGGTGCCCGACGCCGAGTTGCTCGGCACCTGCATCCGCGAGGCGCTCGAGGAGCTGCTCGACACCGCCAGCGGGGTCCGGCAACGGGTGCCGCGCGGTCGCAAGAAGACGCCACGCAAGACCGGACCCACCGCATGAGCGTCCGTGTCTACGTCCCCGTCACCGCCCCCCTGCTCGCCCGGCTGGTCGAGGAGGGCCGCCTGGACGGCCCCTTCCGCGCCCACGCCGTCACCGACGCCCTGCGCGCCGAGTGGAGCGACGGCGACGAGGAGGGCTGGGAGTACGCCGCCCTGATGGCCGCCGCCGCGACCTCGTCCTCGCTGCGGGGCAGCGGGGACGCCCCGCGCCGCTACGTCGTGGCCGGCGACGTCCCCTCGGTGGACCCGGTGCCCGGAGAGGACCCGACCCTGGTCGACGTCGCCGCCGACCTGCCCTGGAAGAACGTCGCGGCCGCCCACATCGACCCGGCCGACCGGGCCGAGGACGCCGACGAGGACGACGACCTCGCGTGGTACGCCACGCAGGAGATCCCGCACCTGCTCTGACTGGGCTGCTTGGAGGCCGGGCGGATTGTCTGACACGATCGCGACCATGGACGCGATCACCTTTCCCCCAGCACCCATCAACGAGCCGAACCTGACCTACGCACCGGGCACCCCCGAACGGGACTCCCTGGTCACGGAGCTCACCAAGCTGGAGCGCAAGCAGCACGACCTCAAGGCACACATCGGTGGGAAGAAGAAGGCCGGCGGCGGTGCGGAGATCAAGGTCGTCCAGCCCCACGACCACCAGCACGTGCTGGGGGTCCTGAAGAACTCCACCCAGGCCGACGCCAAGGCGGCCGTCCAGGCCGCCGCGGACGCGGCCCCGGCGTGGCGGGCGCTCGACATGGACGACCGGTGCGCAGTCCTGCTCAAGGCTGCGGACCTGCTCGCCGGCCCCTGGCGCCAACGGATCAACGCCGCCACCATGCTCGGCCAGTCCAAGACCGCCCAGCAGGCCGAGATCGACAGTGCCTGCGAGCTGATCGACTTCTGGCGCTACAACGTCCACTACGCCAAGCAGATCCTGACCGACCAGCCGATCGCCAACAGCCCCGGCATCTGGAACCGCACCGACCACCGGCCCCTCGAGGGCTTCGTCTACGCGATCACGCCGTTCAACTTCACCGCGATCGCCGGCAACCTGCCGACCGCTCCGGCGCTGATGGGCAACACGGTCCTGTGGAAGCCCTCGCCGACCCAGCAGCTGGCTGCCTCGTTGCTGATGGAGCTGCTCGAGGAGGCCGGGATGCCGCCCGGCGTCATCAACATGCTCCCCGGCGACGGGATCGACGTCTCCAAGGTCGCGCTGACCAGCCCCGACCTTGCCGGCATCCACTTCACCGGCTCCACCCCGACCTTCCAGCACCTGTGCCGCACCGTCGGCGAGAACATCACGTCGTACCGCTCCTACCCGCGCATCGTCGGGGAGACCGGCGGCAAGGACTTCATCGTCGCTCACCCGTCGGCCGACCCCGACGTGGTGCGCATCGCGATGCTGCGCGGCGCCTTCGAGTACCAGGGCCAGAAGTGCTCCGCGGCCTCGCGGGCCTACGTCGCCCGCTCGGTGTGGAAGAAGATGCGCGACCGCTTCATCGCCGAGGTCGAGGGCCTCACCATGGGCGACGTCACCAACTTGTCGAACTTCATGGGCGCGGTCATCGACGACCGGGCGTTCGCCAAGCACAAGGCAGCGATCACGCGGGCCAAGCGCAGCTCCCACCTGGAGATCGTGGCGGGCGGACAGGTCGACGACTCGGTCGGCTACTTCGTGCGACCGACCGTCGTGGAGTCCAGCGACCCGACCGACCAGATGTTCTCGACCGAGTACTTCGGCCCGATCCTCGCCGTGCACGTCTACGAGGACGGCGACTTCGAGAAGGTCGTGGCCCAGATGGAGTCGTTCGCGCCGTTCGCGCTGACCGGCGCGATCATCGCCCAGGACCGCAACGCGATCGCCTGGGCGCAGGCCGAGCTGCGCTTCGCGGCCGGCAACTTCTACATCAACGACAAGCCGACCGGCGCCGTCGTGGGTCAGCAGCCCTTCGGCGGTGGCCGCGCCAGCGGCACCAACGACAAGGCCGGCGCAGCGGTCAACCTGCTGCGCTGGACCTCGCCGCGCTCCATCAAGGAGACCTTCGTGCCCCCGAAGGAGTACGGCTACCCCCACATGGGGTGAGGTCGGACTGCTCCGGAGGCCGCGGGCTCAGCCCTCGAGGAACGGGTAGTCGGTGTACCCCTCGGCGCCGCCGCCGTAGAACGTGTCGGGGTTCGGCTCGTTCAGCTCCGCGCCGGTCGCCCAGCGGCGGGGGAGGTCCGGGTTGGCCAGGAAGAGCCGGCCCACGGCGACCGCGTCGGCGAGGTCGTCGTCGAGGATCGCCTGGGCGCTCTCCCGGGTCGTGACCGTGCCGAAGCCGTCGTTGGCGATCACCTTTCCGCCGAAGTCCTTGCGCAGCCGCTGGACCAGGTCGAGCCGCGGGTCGGCCAGGATGCTGAGGTAGGCCAGGCCGAGCGGGGCGATCGCCTCGATGAGGGTGGCGTACGTCGCCTCGACGTCGGCCGGGTCCTCCTCGGTCGCGCCCTGGATGTTGTGGGCCGGAGAGATCCGGATGCCGACCCGCTCCGGGCCGATCGCCTCGGCGACGGCCTTGGTCACCTCGATGGCGAAGCGGGCCCGGTTGGCAGGCAAGCCGCCGTACTCGTCCTCGCGCTGGTTGGAGCCCGGCGCGAGGAACTGGTGGATCAGGTAGCCGTTGGCGGCGTGCACCTCGACGCCGTCCAGGCCGGCCTCGACGGCGCTGCGCGCGGCGTGGACGTAGTCCTCGATGACAGCAGGGATCTCGTCGAGCTCGAGGGCACGCGGGACCGGGTGCGGCTTCATGCCCTCGACGGTGAACATCTCGTTGGGCGCGGCCAGCGCGCTCGGGGCGATGCTCTCGAGACCGTGCTTGTTGTCGGGGTGGGCGACCCGGCCGGCGTGCATGAGCTGCACGACGATGCGCCCGTCCTTCTCGTGCACGGCGTCGGCGACGCGGCGCCAGCCCGCGATCTGCTCGGGCGTGTGGACGCCGGGGGTGTTCAGGTAGCCCTGGCCGACCGCGCTGGGCTGGGTGCCCTCGGTGATGATCAGGCCGGCGGAGGCGCGCTGCGCGTAGTACTCGACGGCGAGGTCGCCCGGGACCCCGTTCTCGTCGGCCCGGTCGCGGGTCAGCGGCGCCATCACGAGGCGGTTCGGCAAGGTCCAGGAGGCAACGGTCAGGTCGTCGAAAAGGTCAGGCATGATGCTCCTCGGTCGGGGTCTTCCTTCGATGTTGAACATTGAAGGAACCTGCCGATGCAGGGCGTCATTCCGGAACCGGCCCCGGTGTGAACCATGTCTCGCCGGTCAGCGGGAGAGGTAGTCGCGCCCGACCTTGTTCTCGGCCTTGAGGGCCTTGAGGAGCAGGTCGGAGACGAGACCCTCGATCTTGCCGCCCACCAGCGGGATGCCCACCGACACGTCGAGGGTGACCACGTGCAGGGTGGCGCCGCCGGACTCGGCGAGGGTGCCGGTGCCCCGCATCTCGCCCGGCTTGCCGGGGATGGCCACGTGGATGTCGGCCCGGTCGACCGAGGCCCAGGTCTCGCGCTGGACGATGGTGATCTCGTCGCCGACGAACTTCTTCGCGAACGACGGGATCCCCTGGGCCGCCTGGACCTGGTCGATGGTGACCTCCAGGTTGCCCGCGGAGGCGTCGCCGGTGACCGTGACGGTCCGTCGCAGGACCTGCTGGTAGTCGCAGACCTCCTCGCGGAACGTCGGGTCGGAGAGCATCGCGAGGACCGCGTCGGCGGGTGCGTCATACGTCAGCTCGTGCCGCAGGCGCTTGCTCATCAGCGTGCTCCCTGCAGCCAGGTGACGCCCACGCCGTGCTCGGCGTCCATGCCGGCGCGGACCTTGTCGGCGAGCAGCTTCTCGAGCTTGCCGCCGATCAGCGGGACCTTGATCTTCACGTCCAGCTCCACGATCTCCACCGTGCCGCTGCCCTCGGGGCGCAGCGTGATCGTGCCGGCGATCGACGACGGCTTGCCGGGAGCCTCGATCGACAGCGTGCCGCCCGTCGAGTCGCTCCACTCCTCGCGCTGGATCGCCTGGGTCGAGTCACCCGCAAAGGTGCGGGCAAAGGCCGGCAGGTCGTCGGTGCGCTGCTGCTGGTCGACGACCAGCGAGAAACCGTTGCCGGTGCGAGTCAGCGTGACGTCGGCGGAGATGACGTCCTGGGCGGCACAGGCCGCCTGGCGGAAGGCGGGGTCTGCGAGCATCTCGAAGACCTGGGCGGGGCTGGCGGCGTAGGCCAGCTCGTGTCGGAACTTCATGGGCTCATCATGGCGCATCCGGCTCCCGCTGCGCCGGAGCCGGAGCAGGGATACGGTGCGCCCCATGAGTGAATCGTTCGTGTCCTTCGGTGAGCAGGGCGCCCAGCTGACCTACGGCAGCTACCTGCGGCTGCCGCAGCTACTCGATTCCCAGCACCTGGAGTCCGACCCCCCGGCCCACGACGAGCTCCTGTTCATCACCATCCACCAGGTCTACGAGCTCTGGTTCAAGCAGCTTCTCCACGAGGTCGCCGCGGCCCGCGACACGATGAGCGGTTCGGTGCCCGGTCGCAGCCTGTGGTGGGCCCAGCACCTGCTCGCCCGGGTGCACGTGATCGAGCGGGTCCTGGTCCACCAGATCGACGTGCTCGAGACGATGACGCCCCAGGACTTCCTGGAGTTCCGGCAGCGGCTGGCGCCCGCCAGTGGGTTCCAGTCCGTGCAGTTCCGTGAGCTGGAGTTCCTCTCCGGCGCCAAGGACCCGTCGTACGTCGCGCGGTTCCGTGGGCTCACCGAGGCCGAGCAGCAGCGGTTGGCGGTCCGGCTGGCGGAGCCGACCCTCTGGGACGGTTTCCTGGACGTGCTGCGCGCCGAGGGTCTGCCGGCCGGCAGCGACGAGGAGATCTCGGCGTCGCTGCGCATCGCGGCTCACGACCGCTCGCAGCACGCCGTGGTCTGGGCCCTCGCGGAGGCGTTGCTGCAGCACGACGAGCTCGCCGCGAGCTGGCGAGCGCGGCACGTCGTGATGGTCGAGCGGATGATCGGCAGCAAGTCCGGGACCGGCGGCTCCAGCGGCGCGGGCTACCTGCGCTCGCGCCTCCCGGTGCGCTACTACCCACTGCTCTGGGACCTGCGCTCGGAGCTGTGAGGGCCCGTGTTGTCGACGTCACAGTCGGGGCCCTAGGGTCGGAGGCGTGTCAACGACGTCGCTGGATCAGGACAAGGCCGACCTCATGGGGAAGGCTGCAGACGTGGCCCTCCGGAGCAAGGGGACCGGCGGTCCTCCGCACGAGACAGTCGGGCAGCTGCTCCGGGCCTACTACCGCCACGTGGCCCCCGAGGACGTGTGCGAGCGGTCCGCGGTCGACGTGTACGGCGTGGTTGCCTCGCACTGGAAGCTGGCCGCCAACCGTCCCCAGGGAACCGCCCAGGTCCGGGTCTTCACCCCGAGCCTGAGCGAGCACGGCTGGTCGGCCGGTGGCCACTCGGTGGTCGAGGTCGTGACCGACGACATGCCCTTCCTCGTGGACTCGCTCACGATGGAGCTCTCCCGCCAGCTGCGCGACGTCCACGTGGTCATCCATCCGCACTTCGACGTCGAGCGGGACATCACGGGAACCCTGCTGAGCGTCGGGCCGGTGGCGGACGGCTCGCTCGAGCCCGCGCCCGGGGTGCTGCGCGAGTCGTGGATGCACGTCGAGATCGACCGGATCCGCGAGGGCGACGACGTCGCCGACATCGAGGAGTCGATCCAGCGGGTGCTGCGCGACGTGCGCGAGTCCGTCGAGGACTGGGACAAGATGCACACCCAGGTGCTCGACATCGTCAAGGAGCTCAGCGCCGACCCGCCGCCCCTGACCGAGGATGAGGTCCGGCAGAGCCGCGAGCTGCTCAAGTGGCTGGTGGCCGACCACTTCACGTTCCTCGGCTACCGCGAGTACCGACTCGAGAAGGACGGCGACGACGACCTGCTGCGGGCCGTTCCGGGGACCGGGTTCGGCATCCTGCGCGCCGACCAGGACATGTCCGCGTCGTTCGGCAAGCTCCCGGCCCTGGTCAAGGCCAAGGCCCGAGAGAAGACGCTGCTGGTCCTCGCGAAGGCCAACTCCCGCTCCACCGTGCACCGTCCGGCGTACCTCGACTACGTCGGCGTCAAGAAGTTCGAGAACGGCGAGGTCGTCGGCGAGCGTCGCTTCCTCGGCCTCTTCTCCAGTGCCGCCTACACCGAGTCGCTGACCCGGATCCCGCTGCTGCGGGAGAAGGCCGCCGCCGTGCTCAAGCGGGCGGGGTTCGACGCCCGCAGCCATGCCGGCAAGGCGCTGATGGACACGTTGGAGACCTACCCGCGTGACGAGCTCTTCCACACCCCCGTCGACGAGCTCGCCACGATGGCCGAGGCGGCGATGTACGCCCGCGAACGCCGCCAGGTGCGGATGTTCATCCGGCGCGACACCTACGGCCGCTACGTCTCGGTCCTGGTCTACCTGCCCCGCGACCGATACAACACCAGCGTCCGTGAGCGGTTCTCGGAGATCCTCAAGGAACGCCTCGGCGGCGATTCGGTCGAGTTCACCGTGCGGGTCAACGAGTCGACCACCGCGCGCGTGCACTTCGTCGTCCATCCGCCCAAGGGGGGCACCATCGCCGAGGTCGACACCGCCGACCTGGAACGTCGCCTCACCGAGGCGTCCCGTTCGTGGCGCGACGACTTCGTGACGGCCGTCATCGGCGAGTTCGGCGAGGAGATCGGTGCCGACCTCGGCCGCCGCTACCTCGACTCGTTCCCGGAGGCCTACAAGGAGGACTTCTCCCCGGGCACCGCGGCAGTCGACCTGGGTCGCCTCGAGGCGATCGCCGGTGACGCGGGCATCGACCTCTCCCTCTACGAGCAGCTGGACGCCGATCGGGGCGAGGCCCGGCTCAAGGTGTTCCGGATCGGCCCCGCCCTCTCCTTGTCGGAGATCCTGCCGATGCTCTCCTCCATGGGGGTCGAGGTCGTCGACGAGCGGCCCTACGAGCTCGACGGGCTGTCCCGGCCGACCTACATCTACGAGTTCGGGCTGCGCTACGACCGCTCTCTGCCGGCACAGGCGCGCGGCCTCTTCCAGGACGCGCTGCGCGCCGTGTGGGACGGCTACAACGAGATCGACGGCTTCAACGCGCTGGTCCTCGGCGCCGGCCTGACCTGGCGTCAGGCGACGGTGCTGCGAGCGTACGCCAAGTACATGCGCCAGGGGAACTCCCCGTTCGCCCTCGACTACATCGAGGAAGCTCTCAGCAACAACGTCGACATCACCCGGATGCTGGTCGAGCTCTTCGAGGCCCGCTTCGACCCGGGCGACGGCTCGAGCGCCGGCCTGGACGCCGAGGCCGAGGCGCGCACCGCCCGGGTGGCCAAGGTCGAGGCCCGGATCGGCCGCTCCCTCGACGACGTGGCGAGCCTGGACCACGACCGGATCCTGCGCTCCTACCTGACCCACATCCTGGCGACCCTGCGCACCAACTACTTCCAGCCCGCCGACGACGGCGGCGTGCGGCCCTACATGTCGTTCAAGCTCGAGCCGTCGGCGATCCCCGGCCTGCCCGAGCCGCGCCCGCGCTTCGAGATCTTCGTCTACAGCCCTCGCGTCGAGGGCTCGCACCTGCGCTTCGGTGCCGTTGCGCGCGGTGGCCTGCGCTGGTCGGACCGACGCGACGACTTCCGCACCGAGGTCCTCGGCCTGGTCAAGGCGCAGATGGTGAAGAACACCGTGATCGTGCCCGTCGGCGCGAAGGG
>JBKJLD010000013.1:0-41747 GCA_046597165.1 Nocardioides sp. | reverse complement strand
GGCCACGAGGCGCCGTGGTCGGAGATGATCAGCGCGTAGTGCCCGGCCCGGTGGGCCTCGATGCCGTCGGCGATGAACGTGGCCAGCACGTCAGGATCGGCCGAGTCGACGTCACCGAGGTCCTCGACGACCTCGCTCGCCCCGTCGGCGCCGAGGTCCAGCACCCGGCTTCCGACCCAGCTGCCCTGGTCGAGCACCGGGTCATCGCCGTACTCGGCGGAGCGGTCCATGAACTCGCGGATCTGGAGATTGTCGTTGGATCCGACCGCGCCGAGCTCGTTGACGTCGGTGACCATGAACGGCTCGAGGTTGGTGTCGGCCATCGAGTAGTGCAGCACCGTCCAGCCGTCGCCCTCGCGCCCGGTGTGCCCGGCCGCTCCCGACTTCTTGTCGGGGTCTGAGCCACCCCCTGAGCAGGCGGTCGTGAGCAGGAGGGCTGCGGTGGCGACGACGAGGCCGGTACGACGCGCGGAGGGCATGGTCACAGCGCGACAATAGGGCTCCCGCGGCGCCTCGTCACGTGAACCAGAAGCCTGGGCCGCCACCGATCAGCGGTGGTGGTAGGTCCGTCCCTTCTGTGCGACGTGGTCAAGCGCGCGTCCTATCGCGTGAACGTGACGTGAATCGTGCCGCTCTCGGCCACCTGCGTCGTCACCTGGTGGGTGAGCTCGAGGCCGCGCAGGTCGTCCCACAGTCGAGTGCCCCGGCCGAGCAGGATCGGAGCGATCGCGACGTGCACGTCGTCGACCAGGCCGGCGCGGAGAAAGTCGCGCGCGGTGGTGACCCCACCCCCGATGCGCACGTCCAGTCCGCCGGCTGCCTGGACGGCCTCGGCGAGAACCTCCTCGATCCCGGTGCTGCGGAAGTGGAAGGTGGTGCCGCCCTTCATGCGAATCGATGGACGTGGGGCGGTGTGGGTGAGGACGTAGACCGGCGTGCCGAACGGCGGCTGGTCACCCCACCAGCCCTTCCAGTCCGGATCGTCAGGGAACGCGTGCAGGCCGAACATGGCGGCGCCCAGGATCTCGGCACCGATACCCTCGAAGTGCGCAGCGGCGCAGGCGTCGTCGATCCCGGTCGTGCCGTTGCCGCTGGTGTCGCCGAAGACGCGCTCCTGCATCGTGCGAGTCGCGATGTACGACGCCGTCAGGCTCCCCCAGTCCTCACCCATCGGATGCTCCGCGGACTGGCCGCCTGAGGTGTAGCCGTCCAGCGAGCTGAACAGGTCGATGCGTACGCGGGTCATGCCCGTCAGGACTTGAGCAGTTCGACGACCTTCTGCGCCGCCTCGGTGCTGGACGCCGGATTCTGGCCGGTGACCAACTTGTCGTCGACGACCACGTAGGGCGCCCATGATTCTCCCGAGGAGAAGGTCGCGCCGGCCTCGCGCAGGCGGGACTCCAGCAGCCAGGGCGCCTTGTCGGCGAGCCCGGCCTGCTCCTCCTCGGCGTCGGTGAAGGCCGTCAGGTTGCGCCCGGCGAACAGCCAGGAGCCGTCGGCGCGCTTGGCCGGCAGGAGACCGGCCGGGCCGTGGCAGACCGAGGAGACGACCTTGCCGCCGTCGAGCATGGTCACGAGGATGCGGCCGAGGTCGTCGCTGACGGCGAGGTCCTCCATCGGGCCGTGGCCGCCGGGCACGAAGACGGCGTCGTAGGAGTTGAGGTCGACATCGGCGAGGACCAGCGTCGACTCCAGCCGGCCCGCGAGGGCGTCGAGGGCCTTGCGCTGCTTCGCCGACTCCTCCTCCCCGATGGTGTCCGGGGCGAGGCTGCCCTCGTCCACGACCGGCGTCCTGCCCTCCGGGCTGGCGAGGTCGACGTCGATCCCGGCGTCGGAGAACACCTGCAGCGGCGAGAGCAGCTCCTCGGCCCAGAACCCGGTCGGGTGCAAGGTCCCGTCGGTGAGAGTCCAGTGGTCGGAACCGGTCAGGACGAACAAGATCTTCGGCACGTGGTTACTCCTCGAGTCAGGGTCGTGGACGTCGTACGACGCCCCGTCACGAAGCTACCCATGAGGTGGTCGGCTCAATCACTGGCCGAACACGCACCTCAGCCGCTCCGACCGGAGTCGGAGCGGCTGAGGTTCAAGAGGGCTGGCTCTCGGTGGTGCGACCCACCGGGACCGGCAGTTCTGCGAGGTGGAGCTGGCGGGAATCGAACCCGCGTCCTCGAGCGTCGAACCAGGTCTTCTCCGGGTGCAGTCTGTATTGATCGCGTTTCTCGGCCCCGGCGCTCGCACAGACACGTCGCCGACAGGCCCAGTCACGAAAAAGTCCCGATCAATCCTCGTGACAGGAATTGATCAGCAAGTCTCCTAGATGAGGTCAGGCTCCGGGACGGAGACGGATGCCCGGTCTGACCCTTCGATCACTGCTCAGGCAGCGAGAGCGAAGTTACTGCGATTGTTGTTGGCAGTTATTTTTTTCCAGCGATCGTTAACGAGATAACGCTGGCTTCTCGACCCGCTTCTCCTGGAACTAACGTCCCAAGTCGAAACCGATCAGCCCCTCTTGAGTTGTCAAGCACCACCCAGTCTAGAGGGCTGGCTCCGGGAAACCTACCCGGTTCGGCGGCTCTCGCCGAAGATCCGGGCCCCGTTGCCCCAGCACACCGCACGCAGCCACTCGTCGCCCAGGTCGAGACGGGCCAGCCCCTCGAGCTGGTGGGCGTAGGGATAGGGGATCGTGGGGAAGTCGCTGCCCAGCAGCACCTTGTTCTGGAGGTCCACGAGCCGCGGCAGCAGGTCACGCGGGTAGGCCGCCTCGACGTCGAAGAAGTCGGTGAAGACCATCGTGGTGTCCAGGCAGGTGCGCTCGTAGGTCTCGGCCAGCGCGAGGAACTCGGCGTACTCCGGGGCACCGAGGTGTGCCACGACCACGGCCAGCCGCGGGAAGCGCTCCAGCACCCGACGCAGCGGGTCCGGGCCGGTGAACGCGTTGCCGACCGGCCCGGACCCCGCGTGCACCACGATCGGGGTGCCGGCGTCCTCGAGCAGCCCCCAGACCGGGTCGAGCAGCGGGTCGTCGAGGTGGAACTCCCCCACCTGGACGTGCACCTTGAAGACCTCGACGCCGGCCTCGACCAGCCCGGCGACGTACGCCGGTGCCTCCGGCTCGGGGTAGAAGGTGGCCGACCACAGCGACTCGGGGACGTCAGCGGCGAAGCCCCGCGCCCAGTCGTTGAGGTAGGTCGCGATGCCCGGCCGGTGCGCGTAGGGCAGCGCCGAGAACCGGCGTACCCCCATGGCGCGCAGCTGCTCGATGCGTTCCTCGTGCGTCCCGCGGTAGCGGATCGGCCAGGCGCGCCCGATCTTGGGACCCGCTTCGTCGAACTGCGCGTAGACCTTGCGCTGGACGTTCTCGGGCAGGAAGTGGACGTGGACGTCGAACAACCCCGGTAGGCCCAGCGACTGCCACCAGGCCGGAACCTCGGCGTCGATCACTCCATGCCCTTGAGCCGGCGGCCCACCGCCTGCTCGGTTTCGCGGGTGGCCTGGCGTTCGGCGAGGGCATGCCGCTTGTCCCAGGACTTCTTGCCCTTGGCCAGCGCGATCTCGACCTTGGCCCGGCCGTCGACGAAGTAGATGGCGAGCGGGACGATGGTCAGCCCCTTCTCGTTGGCGCGACGCTCGATCTTGTCGATCTCGGCCCGGTTGAGCAGCAGCTTGCGTCTGCGCCGGGCGGCGTGGTTGGTCCAGGTGCCCTGGGTGTACTCAGGGATGTGGACACCGTGCAGCCAGGCCTCGTGGTTGTCGATGTCCACGAAGCCGTCGACCAGGGATGCGCGCCCCATCCGCAGCGACTTCACCTCGGTGCCGACCAGGACCATGCCGGCCTCGTAGGTGTCCTCGATGAGGTAGTCGTGTCGCGCCTTCTTGTTCTGCGCGACGTTCTTGCGCCCCTTCTCCTTGACCATCGGACCAGTCTCTCAAACGCCGACAACGAGGTTTCGGGCAGTGGCTCAGAACCAGGGGGTCGGGTTGACCGGGCTGCCGTTCACCATGACCGTGAAGTGCAGGTGGCACCCGGTCGACCAGCCGGTCGTGCCCACGCGACCCACGACGTCGCCGCGGCCCACCTTCTGACCGGTGTGGGCGACATAGCTCGACAGGTGGTTGTAGATCACGGTGACGTTCTTGCCGTTGATCTGGCCCAGGTTGACGTAGAGCCGGTTCCCCCACACCGAGGAGTAGTACTCCGACATCACGGTGCCGTCCGCCACGGCGAAGAGCGACTGGCCGCAGGAGGCGCCGAAGTCGTCGCCGTCGTGCAGGCCCCAGTAGTGGTAGATCGGGTGGATCCGATAGCCGTACGGCGAGGTGATCGGCCCGTTGACCGGGAGGTTCAGCAGGCCGTTGGTCTGGCCGCGGTAGCCGCCACGGGCGTGCCGCTGTGCCCGCAGGATCTGCTGGCGGATCCGGTTCTCCTGCTTGCGGAGCTTGGCCAGCACCGCGCGGTCGTGCTGGCGGGTCTTGATCGCCTGCTGGCGAGCGGAGCGGCGGGAGTCGACCAGGCCGCGCACCTTGATCTTGGCGTTCTTGGCATCTGCGTGGAGCTGTTGGACCACGATCAGGTGCTCGGCCGCTGCCTTCCGCTGCGCTGCGACGTCGTCCCTGGCTGCCTGGACCCCGGTCTCGCGGACCTGGAGGAGCACCTCGGCGGCGTGCAGGTCGTCGTAGGCCCGGGTCTCGCGACCCACGATGACGTTTCGGGCCTCCATCCGGCGGACCAGGTCGGCCGGGGACTGGGCATCGAGGAGCGAGGCGAAGGCGAGCAGCTCGGGGTCGCCCTCTTCGTAGATCGAGGTGATGGTGTCGGTGACGTGCAGCCGCTGTTCCTCCATCGCCTGCTTTCCGGCGACCAGGTCGCTGCGGGCGGTGGCCAGCCGCTGGACGGCGACGTCGAGCTTGGTCGCCATCTGCGCGTCGCGCAGGCGGGCCGCGTCGAGCTTGGCGCGGACGGCGGTGAGCTCACCCTGCGCCTTGGCGAGCTGGGCGCGGGCACTCTCCAGCAGCGCTGTGTCCTTGCGCAGCCGGGCGCTGGACTCGTCGAGGTCGTGGTGGGCCGACTGGATCTGCCCGTGCACGTGCTTCTGCTTGTGCTTGAGGTCGTTGGCATGAGCGAGCGGGATGGACAGCGCGCCCACCGCCATCGCGCAGGCCACAGTGGCCGCCGCGAGGCGTTGACGAGCGGTACGGGGGAAGAGGCGCACCGGTCTGCCTTCGTTGTTCGGGGAAGTGAACGACTCGACCGTATCCCGCCGGGATCAGACTTTGAGGTATTTGCGCGTCAGTACGAGTGTCGGAAGTACGGTGAGGATCGGCCCGAGGATCGCCACGGCGCCCACTGCGACGATGTATTCGGGGAGCCCGATCCACGGCATGAACTTCAGCTGGTCGCCGGCACGCTGGTGGATCCCGAAGTACATGAACGCCCCGAGCGCCCCCGCGGCGAGGGCCACGCCGATCAACGCGGTGACCAGCGCCTCCAGGAGGAACGGCAGCGCGATGTACATCGTGGAGGCGCCGACGAGGCGCATGATCCCGATCTCGCGGCGGCGCGCGAAGGCAGCCAGACGGATCGTGTTGCCGACCAAGAGGAGGGCGGCGAAGACGAGGAACCCGGCAGTGCCGAGCGCTCCCCACTGCAGGGCGTTGATCGAGCCGTAGATCGGCTTGAGCACCGCCCGCATGTCGCGGATGCCGGAGACGCCGTCCAGGGTGGCCACCGCGCTGGTGATCCCCTGGTACTGCGCCGGGTCCTTCAGCTCGATCCACACCGACTCCGGCATGTCCGCGGCGGTGGCGGCCGGGTTGGGACCCTCGAACTTGTCGGGGCCGAGGAGCTCCTTGACCTTGGCGAAGGCCACCTCCTTGGACTCGGTGTGGTAGCCCGCAACCTCGGGGTTCGCCTCGATCACCTTGTCGATGGCGGTCTTCTGGGAGTCGGTGACCTCACCGGTGCAGGCGGGGTTGTCGTCCTTGTCCTTGCAGAGCCAGACGGTGATCTGGAGCTGGCTGCCCCAGTGCTGGGCGGCCTTGTCGGCCTGCTGGTTGAGCAGGACGCCCAGACCGACGAGGGTCAGGGAGACGAACAGGGTCAGGATCACCGCGATGTGCATGGACAGGTTGCGGCGCAGGCCCTGGGCGAGCTCGGAGAAGACGTAACGCAGCTGCATCAGGTAAGGGGACTCTCTTAGCGGTTCACGAGGACGGGGGTCAGTGCTGGAAGCCGTAGACGCCTTGCGTCTGGTCGCGGATCACGCGGCCGTCTTCGAGCTCGATGACGCGCTTGCGCATCTGGTCGACGATGCCGGCGTCGTGGGTGGCCATGAGCACCGTGGTGCCCGTGCGGTTGATCCGGTCCAGAAGCTTCATGATCCCCACCGAGGTGGTGGGGTCCAGGTTTCCGGTCGGCTCGTCGGCGATGAGGATCATCGGCCGGTTCACGAACGCGCGGGCGATCGCCACGCGCTGCTGCTCGCCACCGGAGAGCTCGTCGGGCATCCGGTCGCCCTTGCCCTCCAGCCCGACCAGCTCGAGGGTCTCGGGGACGACGGCCGAGATCTCGGACTTCGACTTGCCGATCACCTGGAGCGCGAACGCGACGTTCTCACTGACCGTCTTGTTCGGGAGCAGCCGGAAGTCCTGGAAGACCGTGCCGATCGAGCGCCGCAACCGCGGCACCTTCCAGGCGGCCAGGCGGTTGATCTCCTTGCCGGCGACGTAGACGCGACCTGAGGTGGGGCGGTACTCGCGGAGCACCAGCCGCAGGAACGTCGACTTTCCGGAGCCGGACGCGCCGACGAGGAAGACGAACTCGCCCTTCTCGATGTCGACAGAGACCTGGTCGAGCGCGGGGTTGCCGAGACCGGGGTAGGCCTTGGTGACCTTTTCGAAGCGAATCACTGGACCGAGGATAGTCGAGAGCCCCAGCCCGACCGGGACCCGCGCCGCCACGCCGTATCGTGACGCCATGCCTGCCGTCCGCCGTGTGCCGCGCGTCGCCCTGTTGGCGGCGCTGCTGGTCCTGCCCGGTGTCGTCGGCTGCCAGGGCGACTCCCCGGCACCCGCCGCGTCCCCGAGTGACCCCACCACCCCCCTGGCCTCCTTCGACACCAACGGCCTGACCGTGGCGCGCGGACAGTTCTGCGCCGGGGTGGCACCGGCCGACGCGGAGCGGCTCCTCGGTGGCCCGGTTGCGTCGTCGACGACCTACGACAACGGCGACCCCGCCCAGCTGACGGGCACGGTCCGCGACGTCGCCCACGAGTTCGGCTGCACCTGGACCGGCGAGGGCGGCGGCGTGGCCCGCGCCTGGGTCTTCGCTCCCCCGGTCACTCCGGCCCGCGCGCACCTGCTGGCCCGTACGGCGGCCCGCGCGGCGGGTCCCGGGTGTGCCCCGGCCCCGCAGGCTCCCGCCTACGGCTCCCCGTCGGCCGCAGTCTCCTGCCGGCACGACGGCCGACTCGAGGCGTCGTACCACGGACTCTTCGGCGACGCGTGGCTCTCGTGCTCCCTCGAGGAGGCCGCCTCGGGCGGGGACGCCGCGCGGCTCCTGGAGCGCACCGGACGCTGGTGCGTCGCGGTGGTGACCGCAGCCGCAGCGCCGGCCGTCTAGTTGCTGTCGGTCGCGTCGGCGCCGCGGCGCCAGCGGATGCCGGCCTCGAGGAAACCGTCGAGGTCACCGTCGAAGACCGTGCTGGGGTTGCCAACCTCGTAGCCGGTGCGCAGGTCCTTGACGACCTGGTAGGGGTTCAGCACGTAGTTGCGCATCTGGTCCCCCCACGACGCCTGGACGTCGCCGCGCAGCCCGTCGAGGTGGGCCTTCTCCTCGGCCTTCTTGCGCGCGAGCAGCTTGGCCTTGAGCACCACCATGGCGCTGGCCTTGTTCTGCAGCTGGCTCTTCTCGTTCTGGCAGCTCACGACCGTGCCGGTCGGGAGGTGGGTCAGGCGGACCGCCGAGTCCGTGGTGTTCACCGACTGACCCCCGGGACCGCCGGAACGGTAGACGTCGACCCGGATCTCCTCGTCAGGAATCTCGATGACGTCGGTCTGCTCGAGCAACGGCACCACCTCGACGGCGGCGAAGCTGGTCTGGCGCCGACCCTGGTTGTCGAAGGGGCTGATCCGCACCAGTCGATGGGTCCCGGCCTCCACCGACAGCGTTCCGAACGTGTAGGCCTCGTGGACCGCGAAGGTGGCCGACTTGAGACCCGCTTCCTCGGCGTAGGAGGTGTCGAAGACCTCGACGGGGTACTTGTGCTGCTCGGCCCAGCGCAGGTACATCCGCAGCAGCATCTCGACGAAGTCGGCCGCGTCCACGCCGCCGGCACCGGCGCGGATGGTCACCAGCGCCTCGCGGGCGTCGTACTCACCGGAGAGCAGGGTGCGGACCTCGAGGGACTCGACAGCCTTCTTGATCCGGCCGAGCTCCCGCTCGGCGTCGGCGAGGGCGGCCTCGTCGCCCTCCTCCCGGCCGAGCTCGACCATGATCTCGAGGTCCTCGACCCGGCTGCGGAGCGCGGCGAACCGATCGACCTGGCCCTGGAGCCCGGAGAGCCGACCGGTCACGCGGGTGGCGTTCTCCTGGTCGTCCCAGAGGTCGGGCATCGCGACCTGCTCGCCGAGGTCCGCGATCTCCTTGCGCATCTCGTCGATGTCGAGCACCTGCTCGATGGTGCGCAGCGTCGCCGAAAGCTGCTTGATCTCTTGGTCGTAGTCCAGTCCAGCCACAAACGTCGAGCCTACCGGCTCACCGGGAGGGTCAGAAACTGCAGAGCACCTGGGGCGAGGCCACGGCCGGCCGCGAGTTCGCCCCGGCGTTCAGGTTGGTGAACTGGAAGGCGAGCCGGAAGACGCCCCGGATCGACAGGGTCTTGGCCTCGGACTCCAGCAGCGCGAACGTGCGTGAGTAGATGGTGGAGCCGTCCGCAACCACGTCCAGCTGCACCGAGGACTCGGTGTCGGCGCTGTCGTCCATCCCGAACGTCGACTTCAGCTCGATGCACCGACGCGCCAGGTTGAAGTCGATGAAGCCGCTCTGCACGTCCGACTCCCCATAGGTGTAACCGACCAGCGATCTCGGGAAGTCGACGGTGTCGATGGTGACGTGGCCGGTCTTGTACATCCGGTCGCTGTCGCGGACCGCGAGCGCGTGCAGGTCGTGCCACGCATAGACGGTGACCGCCTGCTTGGGGCTGAGGCCGCGAGCGTGCTGGCCGTGCGCCGCGATGACGACCCGGTAGACGCGGGGGTTGGCCGTGGTCGGCCGGTCCGAGAGCGTGTACCTGCTGCGGCCGTTGAGCACTGCCTGGGCCTCGTCGCGCCACGGCTTGGAGCCGATCTTCTTCTGCAGCGTCACCTTCTGCCCGGGCGCGGCCGGGGAGACCTGTCCCTTGATCGTCACCTCCTCGCCCAGAACCAGCTCGGCGGTGCTGGCCTCGGCGGTCACGACGTACTCCGTGCCCGCGCGGTGGGCGGCCGGGCTCTGCGGGTCCGCGGCGCCCGCGGTGGTGAGCGTTGTGGCGGTGAGAGCCACGGTGGTGGCGGCGGCGAGCAGGACGGTTGAGGTGCGCATGGGATTCCCCTTGTCAGTGCGGATGCTTGTCACGTCCGATGCAGGGGCGG
The DNA here is from genome assembly GCA_046597165.1 of Nocardioides sp. Lineage (GTDB taxonomy): Bacteria > Actinomycetota > Actinomycetes > Propionibacteriales > Nocardioidaceae > Nocardioides. Next base: position 32,120 of record JBKJLD010000013.1, on the reverse strand, counting down.
AGGAAAAAGTTCGCCGGACCGCCGCGTAGGCCTCAGCTGTCGGTGGTGACCACCGCTGAGCCGACGGCCCCGACGACGGGACGACTCGGCGATCCGGGGATCGTCAGCGGCAGGTCGAGCGGGGCATGCACCCGCACGGTGACGCTGGAGGCGGTCGCGTCCACACTCACGGCGTAGGTCAGCCCCGGGTAGCACTGGTAGGCCCCGATGTCGACGAGGTAGGCCCGCACCGCGACGCGGGCCGCCGCCGCGGTCACCGCCAGCCGGTTCTCGGGGACGCCGTGGGTGTAGGTCTCCTCCCCCGTCGCCCCCAGGTCCGCGCCCCGCAGCGCGGCCCCGTCGGCGATCGTGTCGAGTCCCTGGCGCTGGAGGTAGGCCGCGGAGGAGTCGACAACCAGCACCACCGCCATCACCAGTACGACGGCGAAGCCGATGATCATCACCGTGGCTTGGCCGCGTTCGTCGCGGCGCCGGCCCGGCTCACGGGTGGGCACGGGTCTCCTGGAACTGGCCCATCGGCACGGTGTGGCTCGCGTCGAGCGCGAAGCTCGGCGCGCCGCCCCCGAGCGCGCTCGGCACCAGCGGCAGGTCGACGCGCGAGCGGATCACGACCGTGATCACCGAGGTCCCACTGTGGCAGTCCAAGGGGTACGGCGTGCACGTCACCGACACGCTCAGCGGGGCGTCGGCGACCCCCTGGTCAGCGAGCGCCTGGCGGGCCGCGGCCTCGGCACGCAGCCGTCCCTGGGCGTCGGTCGGGGCCAGGGCATAGGCCCGGCCGGCCGCGCGGGCGGCGGCGCTGACCGCGAACGCGCCGCGCTGCACCTCGAAGACCGACACCACGATCCACAACATCGGCACGAGCAGCAGGATCCCCAACCAGGTCAGCTCGACCAGGGCGCTGCCGCGCTCCCCGCGTCGGCCGCGTCTCATGGCTGCTCCTCGACGGCGTGTCCGGAGACGTCCAGCTCCACTGCCGGGCCACCGATCCCCAGCGCCGGCACCCGGGCGTGCACGGTGACCTCGACACCCGGCGCCCCGTCGACGAGCACGTGCCGGACCTGGATCAGCTGGGCGAAGCGCCCCGAGATCGCGCCCTCGATCTGGCTGCGGGTTCGTGCCACCCCGTCGTCGGGGCCGCGGTCGGCAGTGGCGGCGTAGCGCGCGCCCTCCGAGGCCGCAGCGGCGAGCGTGTTGCGCACCATCAGGACCAGCGCCACCTGGAGGATGCCCAGGAAGAGCGGGACCAGGACGGCGAGCACCAGCACGAAGTCCACGACCGCGGACCCGCGCGTGGATCGACGAGGGCAACACATCGCGTCAGTTGTGCACCGAGTCGAGGGCGTCGCGCAGCATCGCGGTCAGCTGACCGCGGGCGACGCCCCAGATCACCATCACCAGGCCGGCCGTCATGACCGTGATCAGCACCCAGCCGGGCACGTCGCCGCGCTCGTCCCGGCGTCGGTCGACGAGCGCGAGGTAGGCCCGCGTCATCGCGAGCGAGAGGTGCAGTTCCATAGCGGTTTCCGTTCTCTCAAGGGTCAGGGAGTGGTCAGGTGCAGGCCCACGACGCCGGGCCAGAAGGCGAAGAGCACGGTGATCGGCAGCACCAGGAAGACGACCGGCACGCCAAGTGTCAGGCTCTCCCCGTCCTAGTGCAGACGGCACTAGCGGAGGAAGGAACCAAAGCCATGACCACCACAACCACCACGACCACCGAGGCCGGCCACCGCACCGAATGCGATTGCCACCCGGAAGACCCGACCACGGCGCGGAAGACGGCCGCTCGCTTGCTGGACTTCGCCGACAGCGTCGCGCCCCTGAGCGCGGGCTCTCTGGCGGTGCTGGAGGCCGCCGCCGAGTGTGCGGGCGGCCCGGCGCTCGCCGACGTCGCGGTGCGGCTGGGCGTCGACCTGCGCACGGCCACGGTTGCGGACGGCACCGAGCTCGCCCACCACCTGGGCCGGACCGCCACTGCCTACCCCGTGAACAGCACGACCTGCACGACCTGCCGAGCCATCGGAACTCACACCGAAGACTGCTCCCGCCACCTGCACACCGTGACTGCATCATCCACCACCCTCACCCCATCCACTCCCCCGCCGGCCGCCTGCGCCCCCTGGTGCAAGGACGGCGACGGCCACCCCACCGAGAACCGCCCCGACGACCAGTGGTGCAGCAGCAGCGAGCTGCGAATCGGCCTCGGCGTCGACCGCTACCCCGTCGCGCTGATGTCCGACGGCAGCTACGAACGCGACTACCTGAGTGTGTACGTCACGCGGGACAACGGCGCGCCGGTGGCGCTGGTGAACGTGAACCGCGGCACCGACCCCGGGGAGAAGCTCTCCGCAACTGAGGCGAGGCAGCTCGGCGAGGCGCTGATCCGCGCGGCTGACGCCGCGGTGCTGGCATGAGCGCCGGAGTGGCTGGAGGCGAACCGGTGCCTTTCGACCTACAGGCGCTAGTAGATCGAACCCTCGACCGGAGCCTTGAGGCCGACCCGCACCAACTGGCCCGGAACATCCTCATGCGGATTGCACCAGCCGACCGGGAGGAAGCGCTGCTGCTCGCCCTCGCCGCCTACACGGAAGCGCGTATCTACGAGCGCCAAGGCATCGGGTGGACTACGACGCCGAGCGCGCTGATCGACGACTGAGCTCGGCGCTCTGGCCTTCGCACTCACCCGGGCGGCGGAAAGGCGGCCACACTGTCACCGTGACCGATGACGAGCCGCCGTTCTTCTTCACCCTGCGCACCGCCTCCGCACGCTGCGGCGTCTCCAAGGACGTCCTGGAGGAGGCGGTGCGCGCCGGGAGGCTCCGTGGGAAGCGCACGGGCGCCAACGGCGGCGGGCTGTACCTGTTCTCGCGGGCGCAGCTCGACGCCTGGTTCGAGGGGCTCGAGGACGCATGACTCACCTCTAGTCGAGAGCCCTGGTGAGCAGCTCGACTGCGCGGAGAAGGTCGGTGCGGTGTTTCGCGCTGACCTTCTCGGCGTTCTGGGGGAAGCGGTCGTCTTCGGTCAGTCGATCGATGCGCTCGGTGACTTTGTTGAGGTCGTAGGCGGCGTCGAAGAACTGGTCGGTGAGTGCCCGGCGCGGCGGCGTGTTGGCCTTACCGCTCTTCTCGCGGGCCTTGCGGGCGACGTTGGCGCGGGAGAGGTTGCCCTCGGCCTTGGCCTCGTCGATGGCCGCGTCGAAGTGGTCGGCGGGCGTGTCGGCCAGGGCATAGATGCCGGGCTGGCCGTGACCGGCGCCACTCAACTCCTGCTTGCTGGCGAACTCGGACGGGCTTTTCAAAGATGGTGTGGCAGTCGTTGAACGACGCCCGCCGCCGTGAGTCGCAATCTCGCCTTCAGCCTGCCCCTTGCGGATGGCCTTGCCCAGCGCGTACTCCGCGCGGCGAACCATCTCCTGCGCGTCGAGCTGGATCTCCTTCGACAGCCCGAGTTGCTTGGTCGCCTCGGCAGCGGTCGCAATCTCGGCCTTCGCGGCGGCGATCTGCTCGGGGCCGGTCTCGTCCACGGCGCGGGAGAGCCAGTCGCGGGTCCTCGGTGGGCCGCCATGGCTAAACGGCCCACCGAGGCCCTGGGGCCGGCCGGAAAGGTCCAGCGACGCTGAGTAGGCGCAGCTGGCCGTCCGACCCCAGGGGGCCGGGGCTAGGCGGCCTTGATGCCCGTCAGGACGTCGAAGGCCTTCGGGCGTGCCACCTGGACGTCCCCGCGCCACCAGGCGACGAAGCCGTACTGGCCGGCGTCGACCATGTAGCGCTCGCTGAGCAAGGTGATCTGCAACTGCGTGCGCACCCCGACGTATAGCTGGCCCCAGTCAGCCGTGAACAGATCCGACGTGACCCCGGCGGCCGTGCCCTCGGTCAGGTTGTTGGGCACCTGGTTGGTCGAGAGCCGGCTGACCCCGTCCAGGTAGGCCGGCGGGGCCAGGTAGGCCGCGTTCGTGTCCTTCACCTTGCCCAGGGTGCGGGCGGTGCGGTCGGAGAGGATCTGCGCGTTCGGGTTCTCGTTGGAATCGCGGAGGCGACCCACGGAGTCGATCAGGTTGTCCCAGCTCGGAACCGCGCCGTTCACCGCGACGGGCGTCACGGTGACGCCGGGGGTGCTCTTCACGCCGAGCGGCACATCGGCGAGGCCGGTGCCGTAGAGGGCCGCCCAGTCGAGCTTGAGCGCGAACGCCGCGGCGAACGCTGCCTTGAGGTCCTCATCGAGGCTGGTGTCCTCGATGAGCTCGCGGCTGACGCGCACGGCCACCGCGAGGGTGTGCGCCGAGAGCGTCAGCTTGCCCATCAGGCCGTCGTCCTCGGCGATTGCGGCGCCCTCGGCCCGCCACTGCGGGAGGGGGTCCCCGTCCCACTTCGGGACGTCGACGGTCCGGTTCGCCATGGGGACGATGCGGGCCCCGGCCTCGAGCACGCGGGACGTGTTGCGCGCCAGGTCGACCAGGTCCGCGGTGAGGATCGTCGGCAGTGCGAACCCTCCGGCGGTCGCCACACCGCCAGACATGGCGTTCTTCAGGGTCTGGGCCAAGTTGAGCGGCTCGTCGGGCTCCAGGCCGCCGCGGGAGCGCCCGTCGCGGTCGTCGCGGTCGAGGTTGAGCGCGCGGACGGCACCTGCGAACGTCTGGGAGGCGGCCAGGGAGTGGCCCGCCTTGTAGTCGGGCACGGCGCCATCCTGGGGCGCGACAACGCCGGTCCGGTCGACCTTCTTCATCTCGGCCAGATCGGCGATGCCGTCGTAGATCACCTCCAGGGCGTCGTACTGGCGGCGCTCGTCCGCGTTGAGGTTGCGGTGCTCACGCTTGGCGGCCTCCATGAGGAGGTCCATGGCGGCGAAAACGCGCTTGCCCTCCTGGGCAATCTCGTCGGTGGTGGCGCCAAGCTCCTTGAGCTCGGCAGCGGGTCGGAACTTCATCTCATCACTCCATTGGTCTCGGCTGCACATAGGGATGGCGCAGCGAACAGGCAAGGTCGGATTGCTGTTCGGCGAGTCACCCGTGCAGCGAGGCTGATCACGGAGCGGTGAAGTGGAGCGAAGCTCATCACCTCGGGCCGTACGCCGAACAGAATACCGGGGATCACGGCGCCTCGCCTCGCAACTCGCGCAGCGCGTCGGCGACCGGGTCGTCGTCAGGGCCGACGAGCTCGCCCGGATCGTCGCCGTTGAGCAGCTCCTGCTCAAAGACAGCAACCGAGAGCCGGCGCTCCTGGATTACGCGGATCAGCGCGTCGCTGAACGCATGCCACAGCGGCTCGAGTCGGTCGTCGGTGTCGGTGCGGGCCGCGATGACCAGCCGCTTGAGGTCGACGTCCGAGAGCTGGGCAACGTCAGACTGGCTGATGTACATCACGCACCACCCGTCGCCAGGAGCCAGACGCGCAGATGTGCCAACGTGCGTTCCTGGACCTCCAGGCCGGCCAAGACATCGCCGAGGACGGGGTCGAGGGTCGGATTGGCCTCGGCCAGCGCCTCGAGCGCGTCGATGTCCCCCGGCAAGAGCTCGATCAACGCATCCAACTCCGCGAGGGCATCAGGCAACGTCCAGGGGCGCTCGACGGAGCTCGCACCCTTCCGCGCTCGGCGACTGGCGGCTTTGCGACACCGGCCGTTGTCGGGGCAGAACCGGGCCCGCGCCGATTTGGTCTCGAAACGTCTCCCACACTCTTCGCAAAGGACCGTCCTGAGTTGCGCCGTCACTGTGACCCACCCCCGACCGCACCCCGGGGAGAGAAGAGCCGGACCCCGGCGGTCCTGGAGTGTTTGTGCCAGCCTTTGTACCCGCCCTCCCCGTGTGGGCCGTCGCAACGCGAGCAGCACCGGCGCCCGGCCAGGGTGACGAGGCTGGCGCAGCCGGCGGCCGATGCCTCGCACTCGGGGCACGGGGGCGCGCTGGCGCTCACGTGTCGCTCTCGTCGTCGGTGCCTCGGCCGATCCCGGCGAGGATGACGGGCGAAGCCAGGCCGCGGGGCGTGTTGTCCTCGGTGCGTCGTCGTGGCGGCTTGGGGCGGTGGTTGCGTCGCGGCATCTCAGGCGTTCCTCTCGTGGGGTGGGTGTGCTGCGGTGGCGGGTGAACGAGTTGTCGAGGTCGCAGGCCAGCGCTTCGAGCTGGGCCACGGCACGAGGCCTCCCCCATAGGGGGGGGGTGGGCGTGGTGGGCGTGGTGGGCGTGCTCCGGGCGCTTCTCCCATGCACGGCCCGTACCTACCCCTTCTTCTTTTATCGAACAGAAGAAGCCCCCGTAAGAAGCCCACCACGCCCACCACGACCACCCCCAATGGCGAACCCGCAGGTCAGATGGGGTGCCGAGGGGGTGGGCTTTGTGCCCCGCCGGGGTGGGCGTGGTGGGCTTTGGGGTGGTCGTGGGGGTGGGCTTCTTCATCACTGGGGCGCCCCTTGGTCGGCGTCCGGGACGAGCGTGAAGGTGTACCTGGTAGAGCCCCGGACGGTTGTCGTCGACCAGTGGACGCCGAGTGCTGTCAGGCCCTCGCGGAGATGATTGAGCACCTCGGGGATGCGCCGCGCAGACGACGGCCAACCGGCCTGGGCGCGGTCGTTGAACGCCGCGTGGAACGCCGCTTCCGCCAGGAGCTCCGACGCCTTACCGGCCCAACTGCCGCCACGGATCTCCAGCAGTGCGAGAAGCGCGCCCCCGAAGGTGTCCTCGGCGGCGGTGCGCTGCTTGATCCGTCGGCTCAGTACGTCGTACGCCGACAGCAGCCCCCTTGGACAGCCGTCGAGGTGCCTGGCGTCGACGGCGGCGTCGAGGGCGGCAAGGACGTGGGCGTGGGCCGCCATGCGATGCTCACCGGGCGCGGACACGATGCCCTGGTAGGCCAGCGACGCAGCGACGGCGGTGCAGACCGCGCCGAGCAGCTGGGGGTGCAACCGGTCGAAGTGTGCTTGCAGTTCCGCGTCTCCGACCCGGTGCGCTACCGGAGGCACCTCGAGTGTGATCAGTCGGTCGAGCGCGTCAGGGCGCAGCCCGGCGGGCACACCGACGGCCGTGAGCCCGATCGGGCGCATGATCGGCACGACGTTGAGCTCGTTGTCGGTGTAGAGCGACCTCGTCTCGCGGGCAGTGCCCGTCACCAGCGTGCAGAGCTCGTCGCTGACCGCACCGGCTACCGCGGTGAGGTTGTCCCACAAGGGCACCGCGCGGTGCAGAGCGCGGACCTGGTCGTCGGAGAAGTTCCTCCCGAATGCGGATCCCAAGGCGGAGGGCGGCGACGGCTCGACGACCGAGGCCGCCAGGCGGAGCCTCGTGGATTTGCCGGATCCGTAGGGGCCGACGAGCAGGATCCCGGGTCGCACCGACGCGGCAAACGGCAGCCCGACGATCCAACCGACCAAGGCCCGGAACGCCTCGCTGGTCGAGTCCAGAGCAAGCACTGGCGCGAGGTCGTCGAGGCGCCCGCCGAGCCGAGGCACGGGCAGCGGCTTGATCGCATGCGAGCGCAGGAACACGACGCCGGCAGGAGGCGCGCCGACGGTCCAGCCGTCCGCGTTGATCCTGATCGTCTGCCCATCGGCTCGCCCGAGGTCGATGCACAGCTCGCCCTCCCGGGCGTCATGGTGGAATCTCAGCGCTAGGGCTGTTTCCGGGCCCTCGTGGGCCTTCGCCTCGAGGTGCATCATGACGGTGTCCGCCGCCGCCCGACTGAGGGGTGCGGACGACAGGACGACGGCACTGATCCTCACGATCTTGCGTCGGAGCTCGGCTCCGAACGGCTGCGCGACGCAGGGCGTCCCCTCGACCGACTTCAACGCCGACTGCCCACGCGGCACGGCGTAGGCCCGGCCCTCGTGGTGGACCAGGTCGTAGGCCGCGGTGAAGTAGCGGATCAGCGTGCGGATGGGGTTCGGCTTGGCATCAGCGCCGGGCGGGGACGGCGGCTGGGTGGGGGGATTTGCGTCGAGGTCCGCCTCTTCCTCTGGGCCCGTGGGCTGTGCGAGCGACAGAGTCACGCGTCCGCCCTCCAGACGCCGACGAACCAGGTCCCCCAGCCATACCAGGACGTGCCAGGCGGGCGAACCTCCAGGCGGAGTCCGGGCTCTTCGCTCAGCACACCCAAGGCCTCCACGTCTTCACCGCTGAGCGCGTACGGCTGGGCGACGAGGACGGCCGGCTGCCCGTTGCGGGTCCAGGAGCTCAGGTGGTCCATCCACGCGGCCCCCGGTGCGAGGTGACGGTCCTCGATGCCGCAGTCGTAGTTGCACCGGCTCGTGCGCAGCCATTGAACGCAGGCGTGGGCACGTCGCGAGCGACGCAGTCCGTTCGCCTCAGCCCAGTCGAGCATCCGGGACCTCGCGGCCACGTCGATGTTGGGCCCGTAGGGCCACCCGTATAGGTCGCCCCAGAAGTTCGCGAGCCCCTGGGGACGCAGGAGCCCGATGCCCGGCGCCCGGATGTCCAGGTCATCGACGAGCTGCTCCTGGGCAGGGCTAGCGTGTTGGAAGCACCGCCACTCGTCGCCTGGAAACAGGAGGCCACCGCGCTCACATAGGTCGCACTGAGCAGTGCCGCGCGAGCGTCGAGGTGACAGCGTCGGGGCGTCGAGGGCCAGGGTCTGCTCGTTGGCGTACGCCGGCGCGACGTCCACGAGCGGCGCCGGCGCCGAGTCGTGTCCCCGGATTCCGCGGCTCGAACGCGGTACCCTCAGAGCGTCTCTCGATGGCCTGGTCGCTACTAGGGATCCCGCCGCCTGGGTTTCGCCACCCGGGCGGCTTTCTTGTGCCTCAGGCATCGCCGCCGCCTCTGGTCAGTAGCAGGGCCAGGCGGTCGCGCTGTTCGGCGGTCAGCGGCGGCGCCGAATCGACAGCGCGGCGGATGTAGTCCTCGAGCTTTGCGGCTTGATAAGCCGCGCGGGCCTGGTCAGCCGATGGCTGTTCGGTCGGATCGTGGAGCGCCTTACGGCTTGCGCGGGCTAGAGCAGCGCGCTTGGCAGCGAGGGACGTGGACATGGGGACCCCTAGGGGTCGCTTCCGTGCCCAGAGAAGTGCGACGAGTCACTGTGGCCGAGGCGGCCGGGCTGCATCTGAAGTTCTAACACTGACTATAGCTGTTACCAACGGGCAGCGATCGCGACACGTCGAGTGGTGACCTGCTGCCACAGGTCTTCGGGGTACTCGAATTCGCCGCAGTTGCACGCCGGCCAATCGCTCTGCGCGGGCGGTGCCATAGTCGCCTTGAGGGTGAACCTCCCGGCGGTAGCCGCCGGCCCCCGCACGAGCGACCGCCGGTGGCGCCCGTCGCCGTTGGCCACGACTACCGAGACAGGCGTGACGATCGCGTAGCCCTGGTGGACCTCGACCTGGGCAAGCTCGCACCCCTTCACCGGGCACCTGACCTTGACGATTCTCACGACTGGGTCCTCCACTCGATCCGCACCTGTTCAGGCGACCACCGCACGCCCTTCCCCGCCGGCAGGATCACCACGTCGCACAGCGCGCGTACGATCTCGCGCACCGTCAAGAGCGGAAGCGCGGCCAGTCTCTCGGCCACGTCCTCCGCCCCGACGACGCCCAGCAGCGGACTCGAGCCCTCGGCCGCGCCGATCTCGCGCTCTAGCCCGTCGATCTGCGCGCCGAGCTTCTTCGCCTGGACGCGCACCGACTCAGCACTCAGGAGTCCGTCAGCGAGCAGCGCGGCGAGCCCGTCGCGACGGTTGCGCAGCGCGGTCGCTTTCTGGCGCAACGCGCTCACGTCGACGTCGGGGCTCAGCAGGCGAGCAGCGTCGGGACGACTCAGGCGGGCGATCAGCGTGCCGACGACCAGCTCGTCCACGCGGTCACGGTGGCGCGTCATGTAGCACTTGCGGCACCTGTAGACGGGCGTCTTCTCCGCGCCGTTGGTCGTGAAGAGCATCGCGTTCAGGTCGCAGCCGTCGCGCCCACAGAGCGCGATGCCGGACAGCAGGTGCTTGACGGCGGTCGAGGGCGCGTTCTTGCGTCGCGGGTCGCGCAGGAGGGCGCTCAGGCGGTCGTACGTGTCGGCGTCGAGGATCACGGGCCCGCGGGTGCCCATGTCTTCGCCGTTATAGGTGACCCGGCCGACGACGCGAGGGTTCAGCAGCACCTGCTTGAGCGTCTTGATCGTCCACGTCCCGCCGAGCGAGGTCGGGATGCGCCGTGCATTGAGGTCGCGGGCCACGTCGGACAGCGTCTTGCCGGCCAGCAGATTGCCAGCAGCCTTGCGGATCTCCTCGGCCTCGGTGGCGACCACCGTCACGGTGTGCCCGTCACGATCAAACCCGAACGGGCGACGGGTCCAGAGCGAGACTCCGTTTTGAGCCCGCGCGCGGTTCGCGGTTACCTGGCGCTGCCCCTTCTGCTCGACCTCGTACCGAGCAACGCCGGCCATCTGCCCGGCCATGAATCGACCGCTCGGCGTCGACAGATCCATGTCGGATGCGGTCACGCTGGCGATACGGATGCTCCGGCGCTCGGCCACCTCGAGCAGGTCCGCGAGGTCACGCAGTCGCCGGTACAGCCGGTCGGTGCGCCAGCACACGAGGACGTCGTAGAGGCCCGCGTCGAGGTCAGCCAGAAGGCGCGTCCAGTCCGTGCGCACGCCCTTGGTCGCGGAGGAGTCGTTGTCGCGATAGACCTCGGCGACCTGCCAACCGCTCTTCTGTGCCAGCGCCTCGCACTCGGCGAGCTGGCGCGCGACGGCAGCGCCCTCGCCGCTCTTGTCGAGGGACTGCCGCACGTAGATTGCTGCTCTCATAGCGGCAACAGTAGCAGTTGACAACGGTGACCATCATCAGGACCTCCTTGCGGGCGGCCACCTCGATCAGCTCGCGCCGACCGGCCTCGCGGACGTCCGCGGCCTGCGCGTGCAGCACCTCGGCCAGCGGCGTGCCCCGCTCCACCGCGACCGCGATCCCCTGCGCGAACCGCGCCACCAGGGGCAGCCCGGTCGTGCGCGCCATGGTGTCGAAGGCGGCGCCGACGGGCTCTCCGGTCCGGACCGCGGCCAGCACCTTGGCGAGGTCGGAGGAGAGCGCGCCACCGCTGCGGCGGACGACGCGGTCGAGCGCGGCCACCGGGCCCTCCCCGGCGGCGACCGCCAGCGCGAGCAGCTCGGCCACGGTCGGGAACTCAGCGAGGATCCGGCGCTCGCGCGCCTTGACCTGGCCGGAGAGGTGGTTGTCGCGCCACAGCACGCCCACGACGAACGCGACCAGGCAGAGCACCAGCGAGGAGACGGCGCCGCGCGGGTCGGACAGCGCCCGCAGCACGCCGTAGGCCGCAGTCACGGCGAAGGCGGCGAGCCCCCAGAGCACCTGCTCGACCCGGAACTCGTGGACGGTCCTGTCGAGGTCGGCCCGCTCCAGACGGCGCCGAACCGAGGTGGCGCCCCCCAGGACCCGCTCGACCGTGTCGGCGGCCGAGCGCAGCACCGGGCCGAAGACCCCGGCGGCCGCGGAGGCCGGCGACGACGAGACCACGCGCAGCGTGGGTGTGCGACCGACCTGGGGCAGGTCGCGGACGTAGGGCAGCACCCGGGTCGCCAGCCGCGGGCGGTGCAGGACCTGGAGCCGGGCGAGCACCAGCAGCGCCCCTGCCCCGGCGAGCGCCCCCAGGGTCGCGCCCCACCATGCCAGAGTCATGCCAGGATCCGTCGCTCGGTGGGCAGGCGCCCGATTCGCATCATCAGGCGGTAGGAGGCCACGCAGGCCACCGCGCCGACCACCAGGACCACGACACCGCCCGGCGAGGCGTAGCGGTGGATCACCTCTGACTGGAACGACATGAAGAGCAGCACCAGCCAGGGCGAGGCGACGGCCAGCCGGGCGCCGTTGACGGTCCAGGCCTGACGGGACTCCATCTCGGAGCGGGTGCGGGCCTCGTCGCGCAGGTAGCCCGAGAGGTTGCGCAGCAGCCGGCCGAGCTCGCCGCCGCCGACCTCGCGGGCGATCCGGAGACCTTCGATCACCCGATCGCCCACCGGGTCGGCCAGCCGTGCCTTGAGCCGGTCGAGGCACTCCCCGAAGCGCCCGGTCACCTGGTAGTCCAGGGCGAACTCGTCGAAGGCCACGCGCAGCGGCTCGGGACCGCGGGTCCCCAGGGCCGCGAGGGCGTCGGGCAGGGAGAGGCCGGCGCGGACCGCGGAGGCCAGGTTGTCGACCGCCTCGGGCCACACCTCGGCGAACTCGCGCTGGCGCCGACGTGCCCGCCCCGTCACCACCCCCACCGGGAGGTAGCCGCCTATCACCCCGAACGCGACCGCCACCGGCGGCGTCGCCGAGACGACCTCGACCACAGCGGTCACGACGAAACCCATGACTACGCAGAGCACGACGAATCCGCTCGGGGCGACCTGGCCGAGGCCGGCGCGGGCGAGGAGCTGGGTGACCCGTCCGTCGACGCGGGACTCGCGTCGGGGCCGGCGCGGCAGGAAGAACGCCGACCAGACGAGCAGCAGCCCGATGCCGACCCCGAGCCCGACCAGGGCGCCCATCTCAGTGACCCTCACCGAGCAGGCGGTGGACGTCGATGCCCGCGCGTTCGTAGAGCTCGGGCCGCGGCGGCATCCCGTTGACGCGCCGCAGCTCACCACCGCCACGAACGAAGATCGGCTCAGTCTCGATCACGCCGTTCTCGGCCCGGCCGGGGACGCCCACGATCTCGTTGACCCGGCGTACGCCGTGCTGGTCGATGCCCAGGTGGACCACCAGGTCGACCGAGGCCGCGACCGTCGGGACCACGAAGCGGGCGGAGATGTTCTCCCCGGCCAGGAGCGGGAGCGTGCACATCTTCACCAGGGCCTCGCGCGCGCTGTTGGCGTGGATGGTGCACATCCCGGGCAGCCCGGCGTTGAGGGCGAGCAGCAGGTCGAGGCACTCCTCGGCGCGGACCTCGCCCACGATGATCCGGCTCGGACGCATCCGCAGGCTCTCCTTGACCAGGTCGCGCAGCCGGATCTCCCCGGTGCCCTCGAGCCCGGACTGGCGAGTCTGCAGCGGAACCCAGTCGGGGTGGGCGAAGCGCAGCTCGAAGACCTCTTCGGCCGAGACGATCCGCTCCCCGCCAGGGATCGCGGCGGCCAAGCAGTTCAACATGGTGGTCTTTCCGGTCTGGGTTCCTCCGGCGACCAGGATGTTGAGTCCGGCGCGGATGGAGGCGTCGAGGAAGCTCGCCGCCCGCGCGCTCAGGCTGCCCAGCTCGACCAGGTCAGGCAGCCGGGCGGCCCGCAGCACGAACTTGCGGATGTTGACCGCCGTGAAGCCACGGCTGATCCCCTCCAACACCACGTGCAGCCGGTGTCCCTCGGGCAGCATCGCGTCGACGAACGGCTGGCTGATGTCGATGCGCCGCCCGCTCGACTTGAGCATCCGCTCCACCAGCTCCTGGACCTGCGCGGTGCTCAGCATCAGGTTGGTCAGCTCGTGGCGACCGTGGCGCGCGATGAAGACGCGGCTCGGGTCGTTGATCCAGATCTCCTCGACCGCCGGGTCGTCGAGGAATGGCTGCAGCGGCCCGAACCCAGAGACCCGGGCAACCAGCTCGCCCACCACCGAGTCGACGTCCGCGACCGGCGCGACCGCCCCGGTCAGGCTCCGCTCGTCGTGGTCGCGCACCACGCCCTCGGCGATCCGGCGTACGACGCCCGCGTCCCGCTGCGGGTCCACACCCTCGCGGCGGACCACCTCGCGCACATGCTGGTCGAGCTGCTCGACCAGCGCGCCGTGGGCGTCGGCGTGACTCACCACCATGTTGGTCCCCGTCCCGAGTGAGGTTCCGAACCTGAAACTAGTCTCGGACAGGTCCTACCCGACAGGGGGCGACATCAATCTGTGGAGAAGGCAAATGATCCCGGGACGGCCCGCCCGGTGGTCGTCAGGCGTGGAGGTAGGTCCTCACACTGTCGGGAGCACCAAGAACCAACGTGTGGTCATGGTGGCTGATCCGCAGGCCGCGGGACACCCAGTCGACCTCCCAGTGGTGGGTCTCCAGCCCGTGAGTGAGCGAGAGCAGGAGAAGCGGGGGACGCTCAGCCCGGTCGCGGGGCTGGCGATCAGTCTCCAGGGCGACCCGAAACTCGATCTCGTCCTGAGAGAGCCCCTCCATCTCGTCGAGCCGGTGATCCAACTCCAGCGCAAGTGGCGACAGGTAGAGGTCCGTGAGGTCATGCGGTCTGGTGGTCATGGCGAGCCTTCCTTCTCAGGTCCACCACCAGTCTCGAGCGCCGCACCAACGGACCCACAGAGCCGTTGGTCCCGCGTGTTGGGGCCCTCGGCTCCGGCCGAGGCCGGCACCCGCGGGCGCAGCGCCAGCTCGAAGCCGACCGGGATCATGGTCAGCCGCTCGGTGACCCTCAGGTCGTACGCCGGGTCGCCGACCAGGTCGAAGCGGTGCACCAGGCGGGCCAGCACGAGGACCGCCTCGTGCAGCGCGAACTGGCGGCCGATGCAGGCCCGCTCGCCGGTCCCGAACGGCTTGTAACTGTGCGGCATCCGCCCGCGGCTGCGCTCGGGCAGGAACCGGTCGGGGTCGAACTCGTCGGCGTCCTCGCCCCACACGGCCGGGTCGCGGTGCACCATCGGCAGCAGCACGATCGCCCAGTCCTGCGGGCGCATCGTGTAGCCGCCCACCGTCGTGGTCTCACGCGGACTGCGCGCGAACCCCGGCGCCGTGGGCCACAGCCGCAGCGCCTCGTCGAGCACGCGGCGTACGTGGCGGAACTTGGGGACCTGCTCGAAGGTCGGCTCGGCGTCGGGGTCGGCGCCCAGGATCGCGTCGGTCTCGGCCCGGGCCTGCGCCAGCACCTCGGGGTTGCGGGCCAGGTAGTAGAGCGCGAACGAGAGCGCCCCCGACGTGGTCTCGTGCCCGGCGACCAGGAAGGTCAGGATCTGGTGGCGGATCGCCCGGTCCGAGAGCCGCTCGCCGGTCTCGGGATGCGCCTGGGACAGCATGATGCCGAGCAGATCGTCGCCCCCACCACCGCCCGCACGCCGCTCGGCGATCAGGTCGTCGAGCATCGTGTCGACGTAGGCCTGCTGGTCGGCGTTGCGCTTGCGCAGCCGACGCCGCACGATCCCCGAGCCGGGCAGGCTGGAGAGCGCGCCCATCCGGCGCCCGGTCTCGAGCGCGGTGATCATCGCCGGCACGAACGGGTGCGGCTCGGCCTGCGTGAAGGAGCCGAAGTCGTGACTGAACGCGGCGCGCGCGATCGTCTCCATCGTCAGCTTGGTCATGTACGAGGCCACATCGATCGCACCGGTCCCGGACCCCTCGTCGGGCAACGCCTCGACCAGCTCGCGGACCGCCTCGAGCATGATGTCGTGGTAGCGCTGCATCGCCGGGCGGGTGAACGCCGGCAGCAGCAGGTCGTGAGCCAGCTGCCAGTTGGGCTCGTGGTTGTAGGCGGTGAAGAGACCGTCGCCGGCGAACTCCCGCAGGGCGACGAGCGCCGGGGGCAGTGCCTTCTCGAAGCGGGACTCGTCGCAGAGCTCTGCACCCAGCTCGGCCCCGGTCACGAAGACGAATTTGGTCCGGAAGACCTGCTGCTCGAGCAGGGGCCGGTAGTCGGCGCAGCGTTCCATGATCGTCTGCACGGCCGTCTCCGGCCGCAGCTCGGCGACGTCGCCCACCCAGCGACGGCGACCGGGCGGGTGCGGGAGGAGCTGGCCGGACCAGTCGTTGCGCATGCGGACTCCTGAAGCAATTGGATGTGGGTTCAATAGTTGAACTCTATTGAACCCATGTCAAGTAGTCTGCGATATCCTGCCCCGGTGACCCGCACCCGCCTCTCCCCCGAGGAGCGCTCCTCGCAGCTGCTCGACCTGGGCGCCGAGCTGTTCGCGGGTACGCCGTACGAAGACGTCCACATCGAGCGGGTCGCCGAGCTCGCCGGGGTCTCACGCGGGCTGCTCTATCACTACTTCCCGAGCAAGCGGGCGTTCTTCGCGGCCCTGGTCCGGCGCCAGGCCGAGACGATGGCGCGCGAGACCGAGCCCGACCTGAGTCTCTCCCCCGTCGAGCAGCTGGGCCACGGCGTCGACGCCTTCCTCGCCCACGTGGCGCGACACCGGCACGGCTCGCGCGCGGCCCACCATGGCGCGATCAGCGCCGACCCCGAGGTCCGGGCGATCATCGAGGAGTCGATGCGGCTGCACGAGCAGCGGATCCTGGATGCCCTCGCTCCCGACGCGCCGTCGCCCGACCTGCTGCGGGTCGCCGTGCGCAGCTGGTTGGTGATGCTGCGCTCGATAGGTCAGGAGTGGCTCGACCACCCTGACCTGGGCCGCGAGGCGGTCCGCGACGTCTGCGCCGGCGCCTTCGTGGGGATGGTTCACGGGGTCCCCCTCGAGCTCCGCGGGCCACACCTGGACCGCCTGGTCCGCGAGCTCGCGCAGAACTAGCCGAAAGCGCCGGTGCGGAGTCGGTGCAGGAGGCGGGCCAGGGCCCGGTCGAGGGGGTCGTCACTGGTGAGGCCGGCCGCCAGGTCGGCGTCGAGCCGGTGGGTGCCGCGCTCGTCGACGAGCCGGTGCAGTCCGTGCGGGGTGCGCCAGATGCGGTCGTCGTGGACTGTCTGGGTGACCTGGTAACCCAGGTGGGTCTTGGCCCGGTGGGCGGTGCGGGACAGCGGCTGGACGTTGTGGTCGCCGGTCTGCCCCGGGGGCCCGGACGCGCGGTAGGCGACGGGGTGGTCGAGGTCGACGCTGCGGGTGGTGCGGGTG
This sequence comes from Nocardioides sp., assembly GCA_046597165.1. GTDB lineage: Bacteria > Actinomycetota > Actinomycetes > Propionibacteriales > Nocardioidaceae > Nocardioides. The sequence continues at coordinate 15,426 of JBKJLD010000013.1, read as the reverse complement.
GCGTGCGGGAACGCGTCGCCCGGCTGACGCAGGTGGGTCCGCTCCTTGACCGCCTCGGGGTGCTCGTAGGCGTTGACCGAGGTCCGGTCGTGGAGGTCAATGACCGGTCGGAGGCTCACGTGGGCGTGGCCCAGGAGATCGCGGACCTGGTGGAGCAGCATCGGGCCGAGGCCCTCCACCCGGGCCACGCCGGCGGCCGTGCCGTCCACGGCGCTCTGGTGGAGGTGGACGTAGAGCGTCACCCGCGGACGGGCCCGGGCCAGGTCGGCGCGGGCCAGGTCGGCGCCGGTGAGCAGCGCGAGCAGATCGGCCGGGCGCGCGAGCCACCCGAACGCGATCGAGCGGGCCTCGTCGCGACCGATCTCGGTCGGGGTTCCTGGGCGCAGCTCGGGACGGGCCAGCAGGAGGTCAGCGACCCGGTCCACCATCGCGTCGACCCAGACCGCGTCACCCGCGGCCACCCGGGCGATGACGTGGCGCAGACCGTGGGCGTCGGTGCGCGACAGGGCGACGTAGCGTCGGCGGGCCTGGGCCTCGAGCCGGGCGCGGTGCGCGGCAGTGTCGGCCTCGATCACCTTCGCCGCGGCGATCTCGAGGACCCGGCCCGGCGACTCCCCCGCGATCGCGTCGGCCACCGCCGCATCCACGATCGCCGCCGCGGCCTGGCCCAGCGCCCGGCACAGGACCGCGACCCGACGAGCCACCCACACCTCGGCCTCGAGCGTCTCGACGCGGGCCCACACCAGCGGCAGGCGATGCCGCAGGTCGAGGACGTCGGCCAGCACCGCACGCACCGACAGGAGGTGCACCTGCCGGGCGATCGCCAGCTCGGCCAGGCTCAGCTCCTGGACCGACGGGGTACCCTCGCCACCGAGCTGGACCAGCCGGTCCGCACCGCACCAGCGCCGCCGGCCACCCGGAGCTCGTCGCGGGTCCGCGGCGTGCAGGTCCGCCCAGCGGGCCACCAGCAGCAGGTCGTCCACCTCGGCCCGGCGCCGCGCAAGCAGCGTCGCCTCGACGGCGGCCAGGGTGCCGGCCGGGTCGAGATCATCGACGAGCTGAAGCATGTCCCCATTTTATCCGAACACATGTTCGAGCGCAAGGGGTTGTTCACACCTCATCCCACCACCGCCGAGGCCCGCACCTCGTCCACCAGATCGGCGATCGAGTCGACCACCATCGTCGGCCGGTAGGGGTAGAGCTCGACCTGGTCGGGGCGCGTGGACCCCGTGGTGACCAGGACCGTACGCAGCCCCGCCTCGAGCCCGCTCTTGATGTCGGTGTCCACCCGGTCGCCGATCATCACGGTCGTCTCGGAGTGCGCGTCGAGCCGGTTCAGCGCGAAGCGCATCATCAGCGGGTTCGGCTTGCCGATGAAGTAGGGCTTGCGTCCGGTGGCCGTCGAGATCAGCGCGGCCACCGACCCGGTCGCCGGCAGCGTGCCGTGCACGCTGGGGCCGCTCACGTCGGGGTTGGTCGCCAGGAACCGCGCGCCGCCCTCGATCAGCCGGATCGCCTTGGTGATCGCCTCGAACGAATAGGTCCGGGTCTCCCCCAGAACCACGTAGTCGGGATCGCGGTCGGTCATCACGTAGCCGATGTCGTGCAGCGCCGTGGTCATCCCCGCCTCCCCCACGACGTACGCCGACCCGTGCGGCCGCTGGTCGGCGAGAAACTGGGCGGTGGCCAGGGCCGAGGTCCAGATCGCGTCCTCGGGCACGTCGATCCCGGCGCCGAGCAGCCGTGCCCGCAGGTCCCTCGGGGTGAAGATCGAGTTGTTGGTGAGCACCAGGAAGCCCAACCCGGAGGCCTTGAGCGCATCGATGAACTCCTGGGCTCCTGGAATGGGGACGTCCTCGTGGACCAGGACCCCGTCCATGTCGGTCAGCCAGGTCTCCACGGGGCGCGAGTTCATGGCGCCCATTGTGCCGTGCCTCGCGAGGCCTTCGAGCGACGCAGGTCAGCGACGCGGCAGCAGCAGCTCGAGGCCGGCCTGGGGGTCCGCACCCATCAGTCGGCCACCCAGTGACTCGACGACGCCCCTGGCCTGCTCCAGGCGTTCTCCGGAGAGCTCGCCTGCGGCGCCCGGCAGGCGACCCGCCGCGGTGACGGTGACGCGCAGGTGGCCGCCCTCCTGGGCCCGGAAGACGATGGTCACGTCGCCGGTGCCCCGGCGGACCACTTCGGCCAGCACCAGGTCCAGCACGTGCTCGATGGGCCCGGGCGTGTAGGTCATGGCGAGGTCGCCGTCGGCCGAGGCAGTCAGCGTCCGGCTGCGGGCCGCCAGCCGGTCCGACCAGCGTTGGGCCAGCTGGGTCGCGAGCTCCACGAGCGGCAGCTGGGCCCCCTCGACCAGGCTCCCGCTGCGCGACATCTCGACGAGCTCCCCCGCGACGGCGTTCATCTCCTCCACACTGGCCAGACCGCGGGCCGCGGACTCCCGCGCGTCCGCAGGGACGTCGTCGCGCAGGGTCAGGTCCTCCAGCTCGAGACGGAGCCCGGTGAGCGGGGTCCGCAGAATGTGCGAGGCGTGCTCGGCGAAGTCGCGCTCGCGGCGCAGCCGGTCGCGCAGCTGGGCGGCGCTGGTGCCCAGCGCCTGGGCGATCGCCCGCGCCTCTGGGATCCGGGTGCGCGGCAGCTCCAGGTCGAAGCGCCCCCGGCCCAGGGCAGCGGCGGCCACCGCCAGCTGGCGGAATGGGGCCGACATGGCCCGCGAGATGAAGAAGCCGATCAGCCCGGCAAGCACCGCGATCAGCAGGAAGACCACCACGATCGAGCCCAGGTCGCGGCCCAGGATGTCCTTGATGACCTCGGGCGACTGGCTGAGCGTGATCGTGCCGTCGCCGATGTCCACGACCGCCGAGAGATCCTTGCTCGGGTCGTCGGACCCGGCGTACGCGTCGCCACGGACGACGATCGCCGGGTCACCGTTCGAGGCGTACACCAGACGTCCACCGCTGCTGACCAGGCTGGTCAGGAACTTGCGGTCGATCGTGCCGCCGGTCTCCTCGCGGTCCACGACGATCCGCGAGATGAGAGCGGCCTCCTTCTGGATGTGCCCGCTCTCCTGCTCCGAGATCAGGTCACGGAGGATGAAGGACCGGACGACACCGGCCCCGAGCAGCAGGACGATGGTGAGGACGACGAAGGCAAAGGTGAGCCGTTCACGCATCTGGGGGGCCGCCTTCGAGGCGGAACCCCACGCCTCGAACGGCCACGACTCGCTCGGTGACACCCACGCTCTCGAGCTTCTGGCGCAACCGACCGATGGTGACGTCCAAGGTCTTGGTCGAGCCGTACCAGTTCTCGTCCCAGACGTCGGCCATCAGCCGACCGCGCGACACGACCTTGTCCCGGTTGGCGGCCAGGATGTTCAGCACCTCGAACTCCTTGCCCGTCAACGCGACCTCGGTCTCGCCGGCGTGGACCCGCCGGCCGGCGACGTCGATGCGCAGGCCGTGCCCACTCGGGTCGGCGGCACCCGGAGCGCCCGGTCCGGTCCGGCGGAGCAGGGCGCGCACCCGCGCCTGGAGCTCGGCCAGCCCGAACGGCTTGGCCAGGTAGTCGTCGGCCCCGTAGTCCAGCCCGACGACGCGGTCCAGCTCGCCGGCCCGCGCGGTGACGATCATGATCGCGCCCTTGAACCCGGCCTCGCGGGCCCGGCGACAGACCTCGAGCCCGTCGAAGTCGGGGAGCCCGAGGTCAAGGATGACGACCTCGGCTGGTTTCGCCGCCAGCGAGTCGAGCGCCTTCTGCCCGTTGTCGACCCACTCGACGTCGTACCCCTCACGCTCCAGCGTGCGGACGAGGGGAAATGCGATGTCCTCCTCGTCCTCGACCACCAGAACTCGTTGCGCCATGGAAGGGAGCATAGGGCGCGAACGCCTGCAAACCAGGTCATTCCTGCCACGGGTGTGCCGACATCTCGTGTCCAAGGGCGCGGTCTGCGCCTGGTGAGGACCGATCCGAGCAGCAGCACCAGGCATCCCACGACCACCAGTGCCCAGACTCTGGAATCCATCAGGCCGAGATAGACGTACCCGACGTACGGCAGGGTCGCGACCACGCGCTGCTGCGTCGGCCGGTCGAGCCGCAACCGCCAGGGGTCCGCCACGCTCACGGCGTCCCCCTGGGTGCGCGCGCCGCCGTTCTCCAGCGCGATGATCCGATGGGTCACCGGGCCGTCGACCCCCGAGCTGACCGGCGGCCGGTAGGTGACCACGTCCCCGACCCGCAGGCTGCTGACCGGAACCCTGTGTTCGAGCAGGATCGATCCCCGTCCGATGGCCGGGGCCATCGAGTCACCCGTCACGACGTACCGATCCAGCCCGAGGCCGATCGGCAACAACGTCAGCAGGGTGACGGGCGCAAGGATCATCACCACCGCCAGTAGCCGGCCCCGCGCTGAGGGGGTCGGCTGGTAGGGCGAGGTGACAATTTCCATGACCGCCTCCCGAGACGTGTGGTGCGCTACGTCAGCCGGGGCGCCCGTCCAGTGCCCTCCACCAGCTCACCGGACGGGCCTCACCCCGTGGAACGGACCGAATGCATTCCCTCCCGGAATGCGCACGGACCGCACTTCCCCCCATGTGGTGCTGCCCATCGTCCGCACTCCCCCCAGGCGCGCGGCCGATCAGCGTTCCCCCCGGAACCGATCAGTTGCTGATCAGTTCCAAGCCTCACTTGCGGTGTAGCCCGGAGCCACGATCCAGGCGTACGCCGCCGTCGCGGCCGCCCCCTGGTTGGCGAACGGAGCACTGTCGGGCAGCGACATCGTGAACGTGAAGGTGCTGGAGGCTCCCGGAGTCAGGTACCCCACGTCCTGCGCGAAGTCGCTCATGCCGCCGAACGGGCCGTCGTAGACCGGTCGACCGTCCTGCTCGATGGCCAGGTGGAGCTCACCGTCGGCGAACGAGGCGATGTCGCCCGTCTCCTGGAACGACATCCGTGACGAGGTGCCACCCGAGTTGCGGATGGTCACGCTTCGCGTCACGGACTCACCCGGCTTCATGTGGGTGATCGTGAGCGTCGCTCCGTGCTGGTCGTCGGCCTGGAGACGGATCCCGCCCGCAGCCTCACCCGAGCTCGTCCAGGGAATGCCGAGCGCCATGACCAAGACCCCCGCGCCGAGAAGTGATCCCAGCGGCAGGATCACCTTTCGGCTGATCACGGTTGCCTTGGAGTTCATGGCGGTGTCCTCAGTCCCTGTCCTCGCAGTTCGTTCCCTCAAGGTAGGACGGGGCGCGCCACGTCCGGGGAACACCCGGTGCACGAGAGACCCACCGTTTGGTAACAGGTTCAGGCGAAGAGGTCGCCTCGCTCGGCCACCCGCTGGAGCACCTCGTCGAAGCGGAACTGGCCCAGCGCAAGGGGGTCGTCGGCTCCCGCCTCGACCTCGTCCCACGAGAGCGGAGTGGCGGCGTAGGGGCGGTCCCGGCCGCGCAGGGAGTACGGCGAGATGGTGGTCTTCGAGCCGGCGTTCTGCGACCAGTCGAGGAAGACCTTCCCGCCCCGACGAGCCTTGGTCATCGTGGCGGTGACCAGCTTCGGCTGCTCACCCTGGAGCTCCTCGGCCACCTCCCTGGCCAACGCCGTGGCGTCGTCCGGCCGCATCCGGCCGGGCAGGTCGGCGTACAGGTGCAACCCCTTGCTGCCGCTGGTGACCGGCCGGGCGCGCAGGCCGCGCGCGGCCAGCTTCTCGCGGACCAGCAGGGCCACCCCGCAGCACTCGTGCAGGCCCGCGGGCTCCCCCGGGTCCAGGTCGATGACCAGGCGGTCGGCGTTGCGCGGGCGACCGTTACGTCCCACGGTCCACTGGTGGACGTGCAGTTCGAGGGCTGCCAGGTTGACCAGCCACGTCAGGGTGGCGAGGTCGTCGACCACGGGGAACACCAGGGTGTCGCCGTGCCGCGAGGAGCCGCGGGACCCGGTCGTCGGCACCCGCACGGTCCGCACCCAGGACGGGGTCCCGGCCGGGGCGTTCTTCTCGAAGAAGCTCGCCCCCTCGACACCGTGCGGCCAGCGAATCCGGGTGACGGCCCGGTCGGCGAGGTACGGCAGCAGGACGGGCGCGATCTGAGCGTAGTAGTTGAGCACCTCACCCTTGGTCGTGCCGGTGCTCGGGTAGAGGACCTTGTCGAGGTTGCTGATCGTCAGGGTCCGCCCCTCGACGTCGACGCGCACCTCCCCCGTCGGCGGGGTCATCGCCCGATCGCAATCACGGGCACCCGGTCTCCCGACAGCCGCCCCATCAGTTGCGCGAGGAACCAGCGCGGGGCGCTGACACAGCCGGCCGTTGCGCCGCTGCCGTTGACGTGCAGGAAGATCCCGGCACCGCGGTGGCGGACCTGCCGGTGGTTGAAGCCGGTCACCACCGCGTACTCGTACTGGGTCGGGTAGTCGGTCAGCCGCTCCGAGCCATTCTCGGCGCTCGGGGGCAGCCGCCACCGGAAGCCACCCTGGCGCTGGTTGCGGTAGCGGTTGTAGAACCGCGAGGCGTTGTCCTCCACCCAGAAGTCTCCGCGTCTGATCTTTCGGTAGGGCAGGTCCCAGCCGGCCCCGACCGGGTGGGTGCCGAACGCGGACGGGAGTCGGTAGGTGCCGAGCGGGGTGGTGCCGGAGCCTTGGTGGCGCCGGCGGCCGGCCACCAGCCCGCCGTACCCGATCCGGCCGTCTGCGGCCCGGAACTGCCGCGTCCACCGGCCGTGGCGCAGGGCCCAGAAACTCACCGTCGCATGGTCGCCGCGGCGGTGCTTGACCGTCACCACCTGTCGGGTCCCTTCGCTCAACCGCACGTCGACTCCGTCCAGCCGGACCGTCGAGGTGGCGGCCGCGGCGGGCGTGGGGCAGGAGGCGAGGAGGCCGGAGATCAGCAGGGCTGCGAGCAGGTGGCGCACGTGGCCAACCTACGTGCCGATCAGTGCGCGTGCCGGTCGTCGGGAGGGATGTCTGCGCAGTTGCTGCCCTGCGGCGGCAGCTCCTGTAGGTCCGCTCGTGGCGCCCAGCCCTGCACCAGCGGTGGGGTGGTCGTCTCAACCCACACCCGGCCCTGCCGCAGCTCCCGGACCACCACCAGGGTGCCGCCCTCGCGTGGATGTCCGTCGACACTGCTCCGGCACGAGGGTGCCGCGCCGACCAGGCGGGCCTGACCCCGCAGGAAGAAGTCGTCGACCCAGCCGATCGCCGTGCGCCCCTCCACGGTGCGGACCTGGAGCATCTGACCGTCGACCGACAAGACCTCGGCCAGGGTGCCGTCGAAGACCGCATCGACCCGGTGCTCGCCGTCCGGCCCGTCGTACAACGACACCCGGTCGGCCGCGACCATCCCGTGGTCGTCACGACCCGAGATCAGAACCAGCCGGGGCTTCGCGACCACTGCAGGGCTGCCCGCCGTGGCGGGCGTGGCGGCGCTGCCGCCGAGGCCGTGGACGCCGACCACGAGCAGCACCGTCGCCGCCGCGAGGGCGACCGCGAGCCGCACCCCCCTCACGGGCACGTGGCGGGGTTGGCCGCCGCCTTGGTCACGTTGGTCGAGATGGTGGCGCACCAGGCGCCCCCGTCACCCGTGCGGTGGAAGACCTGGTCGTACTTCGTGGACGACAAGGTCCAGCTGTAGGAGTCGTGGACGACCTCGCTGGCCCCCGTGCCCGAGACGAATCGGACCGACTCGGCGCCGGTGTTGTTGAGGAAGCCCGAGGGGAAGTCCATGACGTAGCGACCACCCGCGGGGATCACCACGCCGGCCGGGATCTGCTTGGGCACCCCGCCTCCGCCGGCGACGTCGTCGATGTAGAAGCCACTGACGTCCACGGGAACGGCGAGCGGGTTGTAGAGCTCCACCCACTCGGTGCCGGTGCCCGAGGGTGCCATCAGGAACTCGTTGATCCTGACCTGGGTCGGGTCGCCGTTGGTGCCGGCGCCCGCGCCGGTGACGTAGCTGCGGCTGCCGGTGTCGTAGTCGACGGTGTAGCTCGAGCCGTTGGACCCGGTGGTGGCGAGGTGGACCGTTCCGCTGTGGTTGAACGTCCCCGAGTAGTCGATCGCCGCACCCGTGGTGTCGGTGGTGTCGCAGGGGTTGTTCATCATGTAGATGTCCGCGGCGATCGCGCGGTAGGTGTTCAGCGTCCGGTTGCCCGGGTGGCCGTAGGAGTTGGTGCCGCACGAGATGACGGTCATCTGCGGGTCCAGGGCGTTGACGTAGTTCGCCGAGGACGAGTGCGCGGAGCCGTGGTGGTTGGCGCGCAGCGTCTCGACCTTGCCCATCTTCGAGGTCAGCAGGGACTCGACGTCGTTGTAGGTGTAGCCGTTGACCGACTGGTTGTACTCCCCGTCGCTGTCACCGGCGGTCGCGTAGTTGTAGGCGCCGTAGTTGATCTTCACCCCGGTGGAGTAGTCGTTCTCGCTGGGCGGGGCGGCGTCGGCATGGTGATCGCCGCTGACCGGGGTGACGCCGTCGGCCTGCATCACGCCCTTGGCATTCGACTCCTCGATCGTCGCGGTCGCGCCGCCCCCGAGGTCGAGCACCGGCCAGGTCATGGTGTTGGTGAGCCTCAGGACCTTGCCCTCGACGGCGGCCCGGTCGGGCTGGCCGGCGGGGCCGTAGAGCCAGCAGATGAAGCGCTGTCCGGTCATGCTCGTGGTGCCGACGTTGTCCCAGGCGACCTCCGGCTCGGGGGCGGCCGACGTGCCGGTGTCGCAGGTGCCGTTGCCGTTGGCGTCGGTCCAGGTGCCGGCGTCGTGGTCGATGAGCTGCCCGACGGTGAAGCCCAGACCGCCCAGCGCCGTGGGCGTGAGCAGCTGGTAGAGGCCGTTGCCGTAGGCCTGCGTGTCGCCGGGGTTGCCGGCGTAACCGATGTGGTCGAGGTGCTGGTGGCTGGCCATCACGTAGTCGAGGTTGACCGGGTTGCTCCCGGTGCCGCAGATCTGCCGGATCTGGGCCGCGACCGCGGTCGCGTTGGTGTTGGTGCCCTTGGAGTTGAAGGCGGTCTCGCCGAGGTCGATCAGCATGGTCTTGCCGGTCGGCCCGATGATCAGCTGGCTGTCGCCCTGGTCGACGTCGAACCAGTAGACGTTGAGCTGCCCCTGTTGCCACTGGCCTCCCGTCGAGCAGGCGGCCGCGTTCGGGACCGCCGCGGTGGCCGGGGCGAGGGGGGCGACGGTGAGGGCACTGGTGACGGCGACGACGCCGACCGCGAGGGCCGTTCGGACAGCACGAGGCAGGGTGATGCGCACAGGAGGCTCCAAGGACCGAGAACGAGCAGGTTCCGTGATCGTGGCGCATCGAGGTGCCCGGTGGCTGCGACACGAGGGTGGAACAGGTGAACTTCCTGTTACGGCAGGTCGTCGGGGCTCAGGTCGGCACGGACCCCGACGTACGCCGGCTGGCGCAGCCGGTCCTGCGCCGAGCGGCCCAGCGACTCGACGTCGACCACCACCACCGGCTCGACCCAGTGCGTGCCGAGCGCATCGGCCCGCGGCACCTCGTCGACGAACGGCGAGCTCCCGCGCGTCAGCGGCGCGAGGAGCTCCCGCAGCGCCGGGCCACGCGAGCCGGCGATGCCGCTGCCCACCCGGCCCCGGTAGACCAGCCCGTCCGGGGTCGGCTCCCCGACCAGCAGGGCGCCGAGGCGCTGCGTCGAGCCGGTCTCCGCTCGCCAGCCACCGACGACGTACGACGACCGGCGGCGGTGCGGAAACTTCAGCCAGGCCTCGCTGCGGCGGCCGAACTCGTACGGCGAGGTGAGCTGCTTGCTGACGATCCCCTCGAGCTCCTGCTGGAGGGTCGCGTCGAAGAGCATCGCCCCGTCGTCGTAGGAGTCGGGGACGTGCCAGGTCCCGCCGACCAGACCCGGCTCCTGCCCGAGCCCCGCCAGCAGCTCCCGACGCCGCTCGAGCGGCTCCGCGGACAGGTCGCGACCGTCGAGGCGCACCAGGTCGAAGACGAGGAAGGTCACCGGGTTCTCCTCCGCCATCCGCGCGGCCGCGCCGGGCCTGCGCACGTGGATGCGATCGGCCAGCGCGGCAAAGCTTGGCCGGCCGTCGACGAGGGCGACCACCTCGCCGTCGAGCAGGAGGTCGCGCCCGGCGAGGCCGTGGAGCTCGGGAAAGGCGGCCGTCACGTCGTTCTCGTTGCGCGAGGTGAGGTGCACCGAGTCCCTGCCGAGGTCGGCGAGGATCCGCATTCCGTCCCACTTCACCTCGTGCGACCAGCCGGGACCGGTCGGCACGTGACGGCCACGAGTGGCGAGCATGGGGCGCATGGGGCCATCCTTACCGCATGCGTGCAATCTGGAAGGGTGCCGTCTCCTTCGGCCTGGTGAGCGTCCCGGTCAAGCTCTACTCCGCGACCGAGTCGCACGACGTCTCGTTCCGGCAGGTGCACGCCAAGGACGGCGGCCGGATCAAGTACCAACGCGTCTGCTCGATCGACGGCGAGGAGGTGCCCTACGCCGACATCGCCAAGGGCTACGAGACCGAGGACGGCGAGATGGTCATCCTCACCGACGACGACCTGGCCGAACTGCCGTCGACCTCCTCGCGGGAGATCGCAGTGGAAAAGTTCGTGCCGAGCGACCAGATCGACCCGATGCTCTTCGAGAAGTCCTACTACCTCGAGCCCGAGAAGACCGGCGCCAAGCCGTACGCCCTGCTGCGCCAGGCGCTCCTCGATGCCGACCGGATGGCCGTCGTGACCGTGGCACTGCGACAGCGGACCTCGGTGGCCGTGCTGCGCGTCCGCGACGACGTGATCGTGCTCCAGACGATGATGTGGCCCGACGAGATCCGCACCCCGGACTTCTCCGTCGACGGCGGCGAGGTCAAGGACAGCGAGGTCAAGATGGCCAACATGCTGGTCGAGACGCTGGCCGGCGACTTCGACCCCGCCGACTTCGAGGACGACTACGCGGGAGCCGTCACCTCGCTGGTGAAGACCAAGATCGAGGGTGGCGAGGTCAAGCGGACCCCCACGTCGACCAAGTCGTCGGGCGAGGTCGTCGACCTGCTGGCCGCGCTGCAACGCTCGGTCGACGCGGCGAAGTCCGCCCGCGGCGAGGCCACCGAGGCCGCCGGGCAACCGAAGAAGAAGGCGGCCAAGAAGGCCAGCTGAACTGCGGTCTAGAGACCGCTGATCGCCCGCAGCTCGGCGAGCATCTCGTCGAGCCGGCTGATCAGCGAGAGGTGACCCTCGTCGTCGAAGAGGTGGCTGCGGGCACCGGGGATGGTGGCCGCGAGCCACTGCCCGTGGGCGAACGGCACCATCATGTCGTGGGCGCCCTGCCAGACCGCCACGGGCACCGTGATGGTGGTGAGATCGACGCCCCACGGCCGCATGATCTGCAGGTTGTCCTCGAGCAGTCCGACGGCGCCCTGGGCGCAGGCGTGCCGGAAGTCGGCCGCGAGGAACTCCCCGAACTCCCCGGTCAGCGCGGCCGCGTCCACCTCGTCGACGAGCCCACCGAAGGCCGCGACGATCTCGGCACCGGTGACCTGCCCGAACTCCGCGACCTGCTCCTCGACGACCGGTCGCAGCGCCTCGCGGCCCTCGACGGCCAGCTCGAAGTCACGCACGTTCTCGGGTCCCATGCCGGCGGTGAAGTCGAGCCCGGCTGCGTCGGGCGGCGCCACCCCGGCGAAGCTCAACGCAGCGCGGCACCGCTCGGGCAGCACGGCGGCGCAGGCCAGGGCGCGCGGCCCACCGCCGGACCAGCCGAGGGTCACGAACTCGCCGATCCCGAGTGCGTCCAGCAGTGCGACGCTGTCGGCCACGTCGGCCGTCATCGGCACGGGGTCGCCGGGCGGACGTGGCGTCGAGGCGCCGTACCCCGGTCGCGAGTAGGTCACCAGCCGCAGGCCCGCGGCCTCGGCGGCCGCCCACATCGGCTCGTGGCGCAGGGCCGCGCTCGGGGTACCGGAGTGGTAGAGGAACGGCACGCCGTTTTCGGCGCCGCCCGTGAGGAACTCCAGGGTGCGCCCGTCGGTCAGGGTCAGGTGGTCGGTCATGACGAGATGGTGCCACGAGCAGCGGCAGAGTCCGCGTGGGCGCGGTCGAAGCGCCAGAACAACGCGTCGGTGAGCCGGGGCGCCACGAGGTTGAGGAGCTCTCCCACGTTGCCCGCGAGGACGTTCACCGTCACCGGGCGGTCCTCCAGGGCCCGGACCACCAGGGCCGCGGCCTGCGTGGGGGTGGCGGCTCGGCGCGCGGCGTACGCCTCGGTGGGCGCGACCATCGCCGTGCGCACCAGGGAGAAGCGCATGTTGGTGAAGGTGACGTTGTCGCCGTAGGTCTCGCGTGAGGCGATCCGCGACCAGGTGTCGAGCGCGGTCTTCGACGCGATGTAGGCGGCGAACTTGGGCGCCTTCATCTGCACACCCCAGGTGACGACGTTGACGACGTGGCCGAAACGCTGGGCCCGCATGGCCGGCAGCAGCCCCATCGTGAGCCGCACCGGGCCGAAGTAGTTGACCGCCATGGTCCGCTCGAAGTCGTGGAACCGGTCGTGGGTCAGGTGCAGGGAGCGGCGGATCGAGCGGCCGGCGTTGTTGACCAGGTAGTCGACGCCGCCATGGTCGGCGAGCACCCGCTCGACGAGGGCGTCCACGGAGTCGCCGTCGGCGAGGTCGCAGGCGTACGACGCTGCGGTGCCGCCCGCTGCCTCGATCTCGTCGCGCACCCGGTCCAGCTCCTCCTGGCGCCGGGCCACCAGCAGCACCTGCGCGCCGTGACGGGCCACGGCGAGCGCAGTGGCCTCGCCGATCCCCGACGAGGCCCCGGTGACCAGCACGGTGCGCCCCGTGAGCGGGCTCGACGGGTCACGGCTCAGCCGTCGGACGACGCGTCGGGCCCGGGCTCGCGGTGTCTGGAAGAGCAGTCCCATGGGGCGACCCTAGCCAGTGACGGGGCTGTCACCCGCGAGCAGCGGCCAGGGTCGCGCTGCCTCCAGCTGTGCGGCGAGGGAGAAGAGCGTGGCCTCGTCGTCCGTGCGCCCGACCAGCTGCACCGACACCGGCAGCCCGTCCTCGGCGACCCCGCACGGGATGGCGGCGGCGGGGTTGCCGGCGACGTTCCACAGTGCGGCGTAGGCGATCGAGGGCATCGCGCGCAGCGAGGCGACGACCGTCCCGACTCCGTCGAGGCGACCGACGGGCGCCGGGCGGTGCGCGATCGCGGGGGTCAGCAGCACGTCGACGTCGTCGAAGACGCGGTTGGCCTTCCGCGAGACCTTCTCGCCCTGGGCGATGGCCCAGTCGAGGACCCGCGGCCGGACCCAGGCACCGAGGCGGTAGGTCTCACGGGTGCGGCGCTCCAGCCGGTCGAAGTGCTGGACCGCGTCGGCCTCGGTGCGGATGCCGGCGAAGAACTGCGGCACGAACGCCGTGGTCGGGTCGGGGTAGTGCGGATCGATGGGTCGCACGTCGTGGCCGAGGTCAGCCAGCAACCGGGCGGTGTCCTCGACGGCCCGGACGTGGACCGGATCCGGCTTGATGCCGTGCGTGACGGGAGTGACCGACCAGCCGATCCGCAGCCGGCCCGGCGCGCGCCCGGCCGCCTCGACGAACGACGCGGTGCCTCCAGCGCCGAACAGGTCGCCCTCGACGTTGCCCCGGATGACGTCGTAGACCAGCGCGCTGTCCAGCACGCTGCGGGTCAGGGGCCCGGTGGTGCCCAGCGCCCACCACAGGTGGGGGTGCGGTGCGGTGGTGACCCGCCCACGCTGGGGCTTGAGCCCGAAGAGGCCACAGCTCGCGCTGGGGATCCGGATCGAGCCGCCCCCGTCGCCGCCGATCCCGACGGGCACCATGCCGGACGAGACGGCGACCGCCGTCCCACCGCTCGAGCCGCCGGGGGTCCGCGTGCGGTCCCAGGGGTTGCGGGTGATGCCGCGCGAGGTCGACTCGGTGAAGGGGAAGGCGCCGAACTCGGGCATCGTCGTCTTGCCGACGATGACCGCGCCCGCGGCCCGCAGCCGGCGGACGATCTCGGCGTCCGCGGCTGCGGGCGTCACGTTCGCGTCGCCACCGAACGTGGTCACCGCGCCGGCGACGTCGATTTCCTCCTTGATGGCGATCGGGACACCGTGCAGCGGGCCGACCGGCTCACCGGCGGCCAGCTGCGCGTCGCGGGCGGCGGCCTCGGCTCGCGCCTGGTCGGCGAGCACCCGGGAGAATGCGTTGAGCGGAGGGTCGCTCGCCTCGATCCTGGCCAGGGCCTCCTCGACGACGACGCGCGCCGTCAGGTCGCCCTCGGTGATGGATCGGACGGTCTCGGCCACTCCGGCCCGGCTCAGGTCGCTCACCGCGGTACCCTACTGCGCCCGCTCAGGCGAGGGAGTCGACCCAGGCCCGGTGCAGGTCGGAGTAGCGGCCGCCGCCGCTGGCCACCAGGTCCGCGGGCGAGCCGTCCTCGACGATCCGGCCGTGCTCCATGACCAGGACCCGGTCGGCGATCTCCACCGTCGAGAGCCGGTGCGCGATGATCACCGCCGTCCGACCGGCCAGCACCGTGCGCAGCGCGTGCTGGACCAGTCGTTCCGAGGGGCTGTCCAGCGACGAGGTCGCCTCGTCGAGGATCAGCACCGCGGGGTCGGCCAGGAACGCGCGGGCGAAGGCGACCAGCTGGCGCTGCCCCGCGCTCAGCCGGCCGCCCTGGTTGGCGACGTCGGTGTCGTAGCCGGCGGGCATGGCCATGATGAAGTCGTGGGCGCCCAGGGCGGTGGTCGCCTCGACGATCTGCTCCATCGTGGCGTCGGGTCGCCCGAAGCGGATGTTGTCGGCGATCGTGCCCGAGAACAGGTAGTTCTCCTGGGTCACCATCACCACGGCGTTGCGCAGGTCCGGCGAGGTGAGGCGGCGTACGTCGATCCCGTCCAGCAGGACCCGGCCCTCCTGCGGGTCGTAGAACCGGGTCGCCAGCTTGGCCAGGGTCGTCTTGCCGGCGCCGGAGGTGCCGACCAGGGCCAGGGTCTGGCCCGCGGGGACCGTGAGGTCGAGGTCGGGCAGGACGTCTCGGCCCCGGGTGTAGGCGAAGCGGACGTGGTCGAAGCGGAGCTCGCCGATCGCCGCCCCGAGCGGCGCGGGGTCGACCGGCTCGGGCACGCTCGGCTCCAGCGCCAGCACCCCAGCCAGCTTCTCCAGAGCCGCAGAGGCGGACTGGAAGGTGTTGTAGAACTGCGAGATCTCCATCATCGGCTCGAAGAACTGGCGCAGGTAGAGCAGGAAGGCCGCGAGCACGCCCACGGTCACGTCGCCGTGGTAGGCGCGGTAGCCGCCGTAGAGGAGCACCACCGCGATCGTGACGTTGCCGATCAGCCGGATGCCGGGCATGAACCAGGTGACGAGCCGGAAGGCGACCAGGTTGGCGGAGCAGTACTGGTCGTTGACGTCGTCGAAGATCTCCTGGTTGCGAGACTCGCGCCGGAACGCCTGTAC
>JBKJLD010000012.1:0-25113 GCA_046597165.1 Nocardioides sp. | reverse complement strand
CGCGACCCCGGCCCCACGGCCGCAGAACTCGGCCCGGACGATCTTCTACTTGCACGCCTGCCTGGCCGATCTCCTGAGCCTCGATGAGACCGGGGTGGGTGAGGTCGAACGCCTCGGGCCGGCGACGTTGGCGAAGATCCACCAGTGGGTCGGACACTCCCGGGTGACGATCCGCCCGGTCCTCGACCTGAGCCGGATGGATGCAGTCGATGCCCACGACCCGCCGCCCTGGCTACGCGAGCTGGTGATCCTGCGCGATCTGCACTGTGTGTTCCCGGGCTGTGCCCGGGATGCCCGGGGCTGCGACCTCGACCACATCGAGGCCTATGACGAGCACGGTCCGCCCGGCCAAACCCACGCAGAGAATCTGGCGCCGTTGTGTCGACGACATCACCGGGCCAAGACCGCCGGCAGGTGGCGTATCAACGTGACCCCGACGGCACCTATCGCTGGACCGGCCCCCACGCCCGCAGCTACGTCGTGACCCAACACGGCACCATCACCCTGCACCCCAACTGAACACCCACTCCTGAGCACCAGCAGCGTCGATCACCCGGCAGCCCACCGGGTGCTCGACGCTGCCCCGCGCAGCCGCCGCCGTCCGAGGGGGCGCAGCATCGCCGCCTTCCCGGACCGCCTGGAGCCCGACGGCGAGCAACGTGGTTCGCCGCGCCAACCGCTCGGCGGTAGATCCGGACACCCCGGGGAACCCGCCCGCTGGCTGTCCCGTCCCACGGCACCGGACTACGACGGGACCGCCGCCAGCTCGGACCTGAAGGGTCGGCTGTCCGGCGTGCACTTCCAAAAGATTCGCATGGCCGACGAGGTGCACATCGTGGATCCGGGCGGCTACGTAGGCGAGTCAACCCGACGGGAGATTGCCTACGCCGAGTCGCTCGGCAAGCCGGTTCGGTATCTGAGTCGCGAGCGCTTGGCTCGAACAGGAGACGGCCCCCGACAGTGAGCCCGACCGCGCGGGCTTCTCAGAGGCTGGGCGGGCGCACACAAGGCCAAAGGGTTGTATTGGGAACTCGTCGCCCTCCCGATCTGCGTAAGGCCGACGGCGAACAGGGACACCCAGTCAGTCCGGCGCGAGCCGGCGCCGCAGCCCGGTCGCGCGCTGGGCGCGGTGCTCGACGGCCGCCCGGATGGACGCCTCGGTGCCGACCACGCGCACCCGCGACCGGGCGCGGGTGACGGCGGTGTAGAAGAGCTCCCGGGTGAGCAGCGGGGAGTCGGGGGGCGGGAGCAGAACGGTCACCTCGTCGGCCTGGCTGCCCTGGCTCTTGTGCACGGTCATCGCGTGCATCGTCTCGACCTCGCTCAACCGCGAGGTGGCGAAGACGTGGTGCCGGCCAACGCCGGCGATCACGGCCCGGACGGTGTCGTCTTCGGCCTGCACCACCACGCCGGTGTCGCCGTTGAAGAGCCCGAGGCCATAGTCGTTGGCGGTCACCAGCAGCGGGCGCCCGGCGTACCACTCCTGACCGCGGCCCGGCAGCGAGCCGATCGGTGCTCCAGTGGCCTCGGCGAGCCACCGCTCGACCAGGCGGTTCCAGTGCTGGACGCCGTGCGGTCCCTCGCGGTGGGCGCAGAGCAACCGGTGACGGTCCAGGGCGGCGACCGCCGCGTCGGCGTCACCGGCCAGGGCGGCGACCCGGACCTCGAGCGCGTGGGCGAGAAGCACCCGACGCAGACCGTCATGGCCGGCCGTGCGGGTGGCGGCGTCGGCGGCCTCGGGGTCAACCCACACGATCTCGTCGCCGCCGTCCCGGATCAGACCGACCACGGTGTCGGCCGCCCCGTCGCGCAGGGCCTCCGCGAGCGCGCCGATGCGGGCGCCGAAGCGGTGGGAGGTGCGCAGCGCCGCGACCGCGCGGGAGTCGCGCTCGGTCAGACCTGTGACGAGGTCGGAGAGGACCGCCCCCGCCTCGACCGAGGCCAGCTGGTCGGGGTCGCCCACGAGGACCAGCCGCGCGTCGGCACGCACCGCCTCCACGAGGCGGGCCATCATCGTCAGGGAGACCATCGAGGTCTCGTCGACGACGATGACGTCGTGCGGCAGTCGGTTGCCGCGGTGGTGGCGGAACCGGGTGCGGCTGTCGGGCCGCCAGCCCAGCAGCCTGTGCAGGGTCTGGGCGGTGAGCGGGCCGAGCCGGTCGCGGTCCTCGGCGTCGAGCCCGGCGGTCGCGGTGGCCACGGCCTCCTGCAGGCGGGCGGCCGCCTTGCCGGTCGGGGCGGTCAGGGCGATCCGCAGCGGGGTGTCGGACTGCTCGGCCAGCAGGGCGAGCAGGCCGGCGACCGTGGTGGTCTTGCCGGTGCCGGGCCCCCCGGTCAGAACGGTCGTCCACTGGGTCGCCGCAGCGCGCGCAGCGGTGCGCTGCTCGTCGTACCCGGCGTCGGGGAAGACCCGGAGCGCGCCGCCGTCCAGGCGCGCCACATCGACGGTCGGCGCGGGTTGGGCGGCGCGGGTCAGGAGGTCGTCGCGGACCTGCCCCTCCTCGCGCCAGTAGCGGTCGAGGTAGAGCAGGCCGTGCTCGACACGGACCACGGAGGCCGCGGCCACCGCACTGGCGGTCACCCGTTCGAGCCAGCCGTCGACCGGCGGCCAGGCGAGGTCGGGCAGCGACTCGGCGAGCACACCGAGGTCGACGCAGACCGACCCGTGCCGCACGGCGCGCACCGCGACGGCCACGGCGAGCAGCACCGCCTCGTCCTGCTCGCGGACGATGGCGCCGACCCGGCGCGCGACGTGGACGTCGGCCGCCTCGAGCAGGCCGGTGCGGTTGAAGGTGCCGAGCAGCCCCGTGGCGCCCTGGACCAGGCGCCGGTCGTGGAGGTCGTCGGTCACGAAGAGCTCGGTCATGAGGTCACTCCGTCCGGCTCACCGTCGAGCAGTGCGGACAGCGCCTCGATCAGGGACGCGGGCGGTCGCCAGCTGAAGACCCCCGCGGGGTGCCCGTCCGTGAGCGGCGTCTGCGCTCCACACATGCCGCGCAGGTAGAGGTAGAGCACGCCGCCGAGGTGCGTCTCGGGCAGGTAGCCGGGCAGCCGCCAGCGCAGGTAGCGGTGGAGTACGACGGAGTAGAGGATCGCCTGGAGCGGGTAGTGCGAGTGCAGCATCGCGTCGGCCAGCCGGTCGGGGGCGTAGTCGGCCGCCGTGAGCGGCTCCCCCGGCTCGCCCAGCAGGTTGGTCTTGTAGTCGACGACCACGAACCGGTGGCCGGTGCCGCCCGGGTCCGGAACTCGCAGGACCACATCGATGGAGCCGGAGAGGTAGCCGCGCAGCGGCTGGTCGCCGAGCGGCGGCGCCGCCAACCGGTCGGCGTACGGCGCGAGCGGGTCGTCGGCCGGCAGGTGGCGGCGGAGCAGGGGGGCCAGGTCGCGCAGGTGGACGTCGTCGCCCCGCGCCCGCACGTCGCCGCCGGCGAGCGGGAACTCGAAGTCGAGCTCGCGGAGCCGGTCGGTGAGCGGGATCTGACCCAGGCTCAGTCCGGGGACGAGGGGGCCGAGCGGGGTCTCGTGCAGGGGCAGCAGAGCCTCGGCGAGGGTCTCGGCGCTCACGTCGACCGGCCACCAGCGCAGCTGCTCGCCGGCCCGGGCGCAGAGCTCGGCGGCCAGGTCGGGCACCTGCGGGTCGGCGTACTCGAGCACGGCGTGGACCAGGCTGCCGAAGGTCGCACCGGCAGGCAGGGCGGCCATCGGCGAGGGCATCGGCGACCGATTAGCGGCCGTCGCGGCGGGTGTCGTCGGCTCGGCGTCGGGGGTGGGCAGCACTCCCTCCTCGTCCTCGAGCCCGAGGGACTCGGGCTCACTGGACACCGAGACCGGTTCTTCGACCCGGGTCAGTCCGGAGTAGGAGGTCCGCCGCCAGTCGGTGTCGACCGAGCGCCGGAAGTCACGCACCGCCAGGACACCCGTGGGCGCCGAGGCTGGCCCCCGGGAGACGTCGCGCACGACGGAGCTCTCCAGGGCCGGCCCGCCGAGCTGGTCGAGCAGGTTGAGCACGCCGGCGGCGTAGTCGTCGTCGCGCACCCGCTCGCGGTCGGGCACCACCGCCACGCCCGGCTGCCGACCGAAGAGGAGCCGGTGCAGCCCGCCGTCGCGGGTGCTGGAGGTGGGGGCCCACCATGTGACGACCTGGGACTGGGCCCGGGTGAGCGCAACGTAGATCTCGCGGAGCTCCTCGCCGGCCTCCTCACGCTGGTGGCGGCTCTCGTGGTCGCGCCACTCGGGCCCGGTGCCGCTCACATCGAGGGTGCGCCGCCCGTCGTCGTCGTGGAAGAGGGCGGCGTCGACGTCGAAGAGGTGCTTCTGGTGGGCGAAAGGCAGGTAGGTGACGGGGTACTGAAGCCCCTTGCTGGCGTGGACCGTGACGATCTGGACGGCGGCCGCGTCGCTGTCGAGGCGGCGGGTCCGCTCGGTGGTGGCCGTGCGGAGCCGCTCCTCACGGAACCACTGCAGCAGCGCGGTCAGGCCGAGCCGGTCGCGGACCGCGGTCTCGTGCAGGGTCTGCGCGATGTGGCGCAGGTCGGTGAGCACCCGCTCCCCGTCGGTCGTCGACAGCACCCGCGCGGTCAGGCCGCGCTCCTCGCCGGCCTCGAAGAGGGCCGCCACGCCCCGGCCGCGCAGCAGCAGGCTCCACCCGCGCAGGGTGTCGGAGATCCGGTCGGTGAGCTCCTCGCCGGCGTCGAGTTCGGCGGTACTGGCGCCGAAGAAGGTGGTCAGCGCGGCGGCCCGGACCCGACCCGAACGGTGCGGCTGCTCGATCGCCTCCAGCAGCGCCAGCCAGTCGTCGGCGGCGGGGGTCTGGAAGACGTGGCCGCCGCCGGCGACCACGGCGGGGACGCCGACGTCGGCGAGCGCCCGCTGGACCAGCACCCCGTGCTTGCGCACACCCACGAGGACGGCGACCTGGCCAGCCACCAGCGGCGCACCGTCCCAGGTGGCGCCGGAGGAGAGGAGCTCGGCGATGTCCGCGGCGCAGTCACGGGCGATGTGCTCGCGGACCGGCCCGACGGGGATGTCGCCGCCCTTGGAGAGCTTGAACCCGTCGCGCGCCACGAGCCTGAGCCGGAAGGGCTGGGGGTGGGGTACGCCGGCCAGCCGGGTGCCGGGGTGGTGCGCGGCCACGTCCCTGGCGACGATCTCCGGGTCCCCGAGGGCGGCGCCGCGCAGCACCACCTGGAGCCGGTCGACCAGGGCGGAGTCGCTGCGCCAGTTGGTCGCCAGGGTCGCCTGGCTGGTGGCGGTGCGGGCGGCGGCGAGGTAGGTCACGACGTCACCGCCGCGGAAGGCGTAGATCGCCTGCTTGGGGTCGCCGATCAGGACCATGGTGGCGTGACCGGTGAAGGCGCGGTCCAGGACCTGCCACTGGACCGGGTCGGTGTCCTGGAACTCGTCGACCAGGACGATCCGCCAGCGGCCGCGCATCCGGTCGCGGGCCGGGGCGCCCTCCTCCTCGAGCGCCGCCGCGAGCCGGCCAAGCAGGTCGTCGTAGCTGAGGATGCCCAGGCGACGCTTGCGCCGGTCCACCTCGTGGCGCACCTCCTGGGCGAACGAGACCCTGGCCCCACCCGCCGTCGCCGGGTCGGGATCCGCGGGCGTGAGCACTGCTTGGGGGTCGCCGATCGCCTTGCGGGCCAGGGCCAGGGCAGCATCGCGGCCGAACGGCGGCACCTCGGGACGGTTGCCGAACCTGCGCAGGTAGACGTCGTCGACGACCTCGACGACCAGCTCGTCGAGGTTGTCGACCAACCGCGCGCCGGCGTCGGTGTCTCCCGCGACGCCGAGCGAGCGCAGCACCAACTGGCAGAACTGGTGGGTGGTCGCGATGGTGGCCGCGTCGAAGGAGGCCAGCGCGTCGCGCACCCGCTGGCGCCGCGTCGCCCGCTCGGCCTCGTCGGTGTCGAGCAGCAGGGTGAGCAGAGCGTTCGCCGGGTCGGCGCGAGCGGGGTCGGCGAGTGCGTGCTCGGCCTCGACCAGCTGCTCGCGGACCCGCTCGCGCAGCTCCTGGCTGGCCGCCCGTCCGAACGTGATGACCAGCATCTCGTCGAGGGTTGCCTGGCCTTCGGCCACGAATCGGGTGACCAGCGCGCCGACGGTAAAGGTCTTGCCGGTGCCGGCACTCGCCTCGAGCAGGGTGGTGCCGCTCGGCAGTGGACCGCCGATGTCGAAGGGCTCCATCACCAACTCCCCTGCTCGGCGCCCAGCAGCGGCGCCCACAGGCGCAGGGCAAGGGCTCCGAAGCGGGTGGCCTCGCCGTCGTACTCCTCGCCGGGGCGGGGTTGGGAGTCGAGGCCCGGGATCGGGGCGTCCGGCCCCCACGCGCGCAGGTGCGCCGGCTCGGACTGCTCGCCCGGGAACCGGCCGTCGAGCCAGTCCCAGCCGGCCTTGAGGAGCGCCTCGTCGGGGGTGGCGCGGGTACGCCGCTGGCGGGCGTAGGCGAACGATGCCTTGAGCGGCAACGGCAACGGCTCGCAGCGGCCCCGGTCGCGCAGGTCGACCAGCTGGCGGAGCAGGTCGGTGGCCGTGTAGTCGTCGAGCGGTCCGAGCAACGAGAGCGCGTGGTGCTCGCGTGAGCGGCTGTTGCCGGGTCGGCCCAGGGTGTGCGCGGTCCAGTTGCGGTCGGGGTCGGTGGCCGTCAGGGCCAGGAGCAGCAGCCACGACTGGAGGCGGTGGGTGGCGCCGAGTCGGGAGTAGCTCACCGGCACCAGGCGGTCGCCGTACACCTCGGGAGCGGTGCCGCGCAGCCGCCGGCCACCACCGAGGTCGACATCCACGTCGACCGCGCCGGGCGCCACCGTCCGAAGCCGGAGCCCCTCTGCGGCCAGCGGCCGGGCCTTCTCGACGATGCCCTGCAGCAGGCGCCAGCCGAGGCGGCCGGGGGGCAGGACGCCGCGGCGCCACTCCTGCTGACGCGCGCGGTCGGGGTCGACCCCGGCGAGGAGGTCGCGCAGCACCCGGTCGCCGACCGCCCACTGGGCGAGGTTGTCGATCTCGACGGGCAGCCCGTCGGCCACCGGCTCCTCGTCCTGGGGCAGGGCCACGTCGAGGCGGGTCTTGAGGAAGTCCCGCACCGGGTGCTTGAGGAAGGCGGCCAGCTCGTCGAGCGAGACGTCGCCGAGCGCCCGGGTCGGGAGCGGTCCGCCGAGGAACGGAGCGGGCGGGGTGCGGGGTCCGGCGGCGGCGACCGCGCCGGCGAGCGCGGCGCGGTCGAAGGTGAAGGCGTGCTGCGGGACCAACGCCCCGGGCGTGACGTTGCGGGCGTCGAAGGGCTGCAGCGGGTGTCGCACGGTCACCGCGGCGGAGACTCGTCCGGCCGGGCTCGTGGCGGTCTCGTCGAGGGCGTCGAGCAGCTCGCCGAGCGGCACGGCGGGGGGACGCTGCTGGCCGGAGTGCTCGTTGGCGCCGGTGTAGGTGATCACCAGCGTCTGGGTGGTGGCCAGGACCGCGTCGAGCAGCAGCTGACGGTCCTCGCTGCGGGCGTCGCGCTCGCCGGTCATCGGACGTCGGGCCAGCACGTCGTCGCCGTCGACTGCGCCGACCCGAGGGAAGACGCCGTCGTCGAGCCCGACCAGGCAGACGACGCGGTGCGGGACCGAGCGCATCGGCACCATGGTGCAGACGGTGAGCGTGCCGGTGCGAAAGTTGGCACGGGTCGGCCGCCCGCCCAACCGCTCGGCGAGCAGCGCGCGGACGTCGGGCAGCCGGAGCGTGGTCGTCGCGGAGCCGGTAGCGGCCTCCCGCACCCGGCCGAGCTCGCGCTGCACCTGGCCGGTCTGCCAGGCCTCGCTGGAGGGTACGGCGCACAGCGCGGCGATGCCCTCGCCGAGCACGTCGAGCCAATGGTCGAGGGGGTGGGCGCCGACCAGGTCGTCGGTCACCGAGCGCAGCCGATCGACGTACTCGCTGAGTCGGCCGACCAGGTCGACCTGGCCGCTGCCGACGTCGTCGAGCGGGAGCGTGCGGTCCAGCCAGGCCCCGGAGTCGTCGGACATGGCAACCCCGGCGAGCAGCCGGTCGAGGCCGAACTGCCAGGTGTTGGAGACGTACTCCTCCAGGCCGAACTCCGCGCGGTGCTCCGCGTCGAAGGCCCAACGCACCCCGGCCTCGTGGACCCACTCGGTCAGCTGGTGGAGGTCGTCGTCGGAGAAGCCGAACCGGGCGCGCACGGGGTCGGTGTGGGCCAGGTCGAGCACCACGCTGGCGCCGGCCCGCCCGCCCGCGAGGTCCAGCAGCCGGGCACCGACGTCGAGCAGCGGGTTGGTCTGGGTCAGCGCCCGGTCGGCCAGGCGCACCCGCAGCCGGTGCGCCGGGTGGCCACCCTCGCCGACCACGTCGCCGAGCCCGAACCCGGCCGAGACCAACGGCGCGAACGCCTCGATGTCGGGACACATCACCAGCACGTCGCGCGGCTCGAGCGACGGGTCGTCGGCCAGCAGGCCGAGGAGGACCTCGCGCAGGACGTCGACCTGGCGCGCGGCGCCGTGACAGGCGTGGACCTGGACGGACCGGTCCGTGGGGGTCAGCCGGCGCGACGCCGAGTCGCCGACGGCGTTCGCGCGCAGGTCGGCCTGGAGCCAGCCCAGCAGGGTGTCGGACGCGGCGCCGGGGACTGCGGGCGCGACGACGGCCTGCCGGGACGGCACCACCGCCAGGGTGCGCTGGAGCTCGCGGACGTCTCGTCCGAGGCTGGAGAGCAGCGGGTGCTCGACCCGGTGGTGGCCGCTGTCGTCGGTGCGCGGCAGCGGGCCGTTGGCTGCGTCGGAAGCCAGCGCCTGCCACAGGGCGTCGGAGGGGTGCGGCAGCCACAGATGCACGTCGCGGGTCTCGCCCAGGGCGCCGAGCAGCTCGACCTCGGTGACCGGCAGCCGGGTGTGGCCGAAGAGGGAGAGTCGCGCCGGCAGGTCGACGGAGTCCGGGTCCCGGCGCAACCGCTCCAGGGTTGCGGCGTGCCGCAGGTGCGGTGGCGCCTCGCCGACCCGCGTCGCCAGGCGGCGCCACAGCTCGGGCTGCCAGGCCAGGTCGGCCTCGAGCGGGTGACCGCAGCCGTCGGTGTCACGGCCGGCGTGCCAGTCGGCCACCAGGCTCGGCCGCTGCACGGCGTACGAGGCGAACAGGCGGGCGAGGCGACGCGCGACGGCGAAGCGGCGACCGCGGCGCAGCTCGGCCTCCTCCCCGATGAGACCGTGTCCGACGTGCCTGGCGAGGGTGCGGGCCCACGGCTCGCCGAGGGAGTCGTCGAGCACGGCGATGAGCGGCCAGACGAGTGCCTCGGCCTCCCAGGGATCGGGCCGTTCGTCGCGGCTGGTGCCGGTCAGCTCGGCGACCAGGGAGCCCGGGGTGCGGAACTCGACCCCCGCGCAGACACCGTCGTCCCGGCCGGGCCGGCCGCCGAGCCGGTGGGAGAGCCGTTGGGAGAGCCACCGCTCCACCCCCCGCGCCGGCACCACGACCACCTCGGTGGCGAACGGGTCCGGCAGGGGGTCGCGCAGCAGGGCTCCGAGTCCGTCGGCGAGCACGTCGGCACGGCTGGCGCGGTGCACGTGCAGAACCACCGGACCCCCTCCCCTCTCGACGACGGGCACCAACCTACGCACCCGGTGCCGACAGTGGGCTGACGGACGCTCGGTGTCGCTCAGTCGTCCCAGCCGAGGAGCCGGGAGACGTCGATGGCCAGGGTCATCGGGTCGAAAGGCTTGGAGATCACCCCGGAGATCGCCAGCCCGTCCCACATCTGCTGACCCCCGACCTGGACCTTGGCGGTCACCAGGACCACCGGGATGTCGCTGGTCGCCGGGTCCGCCTGCAGGTGTCGGAAGGTCGTCAGACCGTCCATGTCCGGCATCATCACGTCGAGCAGCACCGCGTCCGGGTGGTGCTCGCGGGCCAGCTCCAGCGCCGCCACGCCGCCGTGGGCGGCGTAGACCTGCCAGCCGCCGACCAGCTCGAGCGCCATCTGCGCGATCTCCCGGATGGGGTCGTCGTCATCGACGACCAGCACCCTGCGGACCGTCATCGGACACCTCCGCCTTCCTGGACCAGCGCGTCACGGTACCGCGCGCAGCTGCTCCGACGTGGCACTTCTCAGCCTTCCACGGGCCCGTGGAAGGTGCCGGCGGTCGACCAAGGTGAAACCTCGCCGGCGGCGTCCCACGCGACGTACTTGCATCTGCCGGGACGCGTGGCCCCACCGTGATCCGGATCGGGGCCGGCACCTGGTCGCTCGCGATCGTGTGGTCGATCACTCCGCTGAATCGCCCGAGGAGGCCCGGGTCTGGGTGGCCGCGGCCGGCCCCCGGCCCTGCGCGAGCTCCAGGACGCGGTCCCGCAGCTCGTCCGGACCGACACGGCCCTTGGTGAGGAAGAGCGTCGTCCCGAGCTCGAGGTCGGCCCGGATCTCCTGCTCGGCGTCCGCCGCGGTGTAGATCACCAGCGCGGTGTGCGCCAGTGAGGTGGACTCGCGGAAGCGGGCGACGATCTCAGCGCCCCTCCCGTCGGGGAGGTGTAGATCCAGCACGATCACCCGCGGCTGGTGCAACAGGCCGAGCGAGACCGCCTCGGCGGCGGTCTGCGCGTGTACGACGTCGAGGCCGCGCTCGCCGAGCAGCGTGCTGATGACGCGGGCCAGGTCCTCGTCGTCCTCGACGAGCAGGACCGTGTCCGTGCCACCGCGCCCGACGGCCCGGGCGCCGGGTGCCGCCGCCGGGGCCCGAGTGGCGGCCGGCAGGGTGAACTGGACGGTCGTGCCTTCACCGGGCACGCTCTCGGCCCAGATCCGACCGCCATGCCGCGCGACGATGGAACGGCTGATCGCGAGCCCGAGCCCGGTGCCGCCCTTCTGCCGGGCGTCCGAGGAGTCGACCTGCTCGAACCGCTCGAAGATGGTCTCGAGCTTGTCCTCCGGGATTCCGCGACCGTGGTCCCGGACCCGGAACAGCACCATGGAGTCCTGCTCGGTCGCGTCGACGGTCACGAGCCCGCCCTCGACGGAGTACTTGATGGCGTTGCCGAGGAGGTTGGTGAAGGTCTGCATGATCCGGTCCTCATCGGCGAGCACCCGGCCTTCGCACGAACCGATGACCACCTGGACCCCGACCGAGGTGGCGAGACCGTCGATCTGCCTGGTGGCCGCCGCGACGAGGTACGCCGCGTCCAGGGACGTGACCTCCATCGGCCGGGTCCCGGACTCGATCCGCTCCATGTCGAGGAGGTCGTTGATCAGCCGGGTGAGCCGCTCGCTGCTGGTCAGCGCGATGGCGACCATGGAGCTGGCCCGCGGGGTCAGCTCGCCCAGGGTGCCGCTCGCGAGCAGCCCCAGGGAGCCGCGGATCGAGGTGAGTGGGGTGCGCAGCTCGTGGCTCACCACCGAGAGGAACTCGTTCTTCATCCGGTCCACCTCGCGACGCTGGGTCATGTCGCGGAAGACGACCACCGCGCCGCGCAGCTCGTCCTGGTCGAGCAGGGGGCTGGCGGTGATCTCGACCGGGAAGGTGGTGCCGTCGGACCGCACGTAGACGTCCTCCTCGGCGCTGCTCACCAGTCCCTGGGCGACCGCCTCGGTGATGTAGCAGCTCTCCCACGGGAACGGGGTGCCGTCCTCCGCGGGGGCGTGGAAGTCGGTGTGCGCACGCAGGCCGTGCAGCTCGTGCGGCTCGTAGCCCAGGGCTGCGGCACCGGAAGGGTTGATGAACCGGACCCGGCCCTCGTGGTCCACGCCGTAGATGCCGTCGCCGACCGACGTGAGCAGCACCTCGGTCTGGCGAGCCAGCCGACGCAGGTCCGCGGTCTGCTCGCGGACGCGCCGCTCGAGTCCTCGCCGCAGTGCTGCGTTGTCGCTCGCGAGCAACGCCTGGCGGGTTCCGGCGGCACTGACGAGGACGAGCCAGAGCAACGCCTGCAACCCCTGGACCCGGTGGACACCGAAGGCCAGCTGGACCACGGCCGCGCCGAGGAGGAGCAGGAAGACCATGATCGTGCCGTGGGCGGCCGAGCCGCCGCCCTCCGGTCCCGCGGGTGCGTCCACCTCGGTGGAGGGATACCAGGCGGCGAGGGCGATCAGCAGGTAGCCGGCGATCCAGCCCAGGTCCAGCGGGGTGCCGAAGTGGAAGCGGTCCTGCTCGGTAAGCACCGCGAACGCGAGGTCCGCCACGGCGTACATCACCGAGCCGCCCGCGACCAGCGCGAGGATGATCCGGTCGGCGCCGCTGCCACGCAGGATGAGCAGCACCGCGAGGGCGGCCAGCGCGACGTCGAGCACAGGAAAGAGCAGGGTGGTGGAACGCGACGCGAGGTCGCTGGTCGACCCCTCGAGCAGGCGCGAGTAGACCAGGACCGACGCCATGACGAGGACAGCCCCGCCGGCGACGAGCCCGTC
Organism: Nocardioides sp.; assembly: GCA_046597165.1. GTDB lineage: Bacteria > Actinomycetota > Actinomycetes > Propionibacteriales > Nocardioidaceae > Nocardioides. Next base: position 12,734 of record JBKJLD010000012.1, on the reverse strand, counting down.
GAGCGTCATCAGGAGCAGGTCGATGCCGCGCCGCCGGACGCTGGGGAAGATCAGCACGGCGGCGATCGAGAGCAGCAGGGCCAGCGCGATGCTCGACTCCCCGATCACGCTCGGCGACGTGGCAAGATCCGCCCCGGACAACGCCACCCAGAGGTTGCCCAGGACCGCGACCACCGCGGCGACGGTGAACAACGTCCACGACCGCTGCCTGCGTCCCGACGTCTGCGCGGCGCGCTGAGCGCAGCTGACTCCGGCCAGGATGCCGGCGACCAGGAGGCCAGTGGCACTCACCGCCTGACGCAGCGACAGGGGGAAGGCGTCGGTGAGCAGCACGGCGGCTGCGGCACAGAGCAACACCGCCGTCGGTGCGGCGACCCTGAACCGGCGTCGCTGGACCGTCAGCGACGCGGGGGTGCCCATGGGCGTGAAGGTATCAGCCGCCGTCCGCCGTCCGGCGCCTGCGCAACACGGCGTCGAGCCGCGTCACCAGGTCGTCGTACGACATTGCGAACGTAGCCTCGACCACGACCCCTCGGGGCCGAAACCGAAGGTGGCAACGTCGGTGAAGACGGCCTCGTCGGCGTCCACTCAGATGAGGCTCACGCCTGGTTCTCCAGCACCACGGCCAGCGCCTGGCCGACCCCGATGCAGATCGCGGCCACCCCCCAGCGCTCCCCGGACTCGCGCAGCCGCGCCGCCAGAGTGCCGAGGATCCGGCCACCCGACGCGCCCAACGGGTGCCCGATCGCGATCGCCCCACCCTTGGCGTTGACGATGTCGAGGTCGCGCAGCCCCTGGGCCGTCCACGCGTCGACGCAGGCCAGCGACTGGACCGCGAACGCCTCGTTGAGCTCGACCGCGGCCACGTCTGACCAGCCGATGCCGGCCCGGGCGAGGGCGCGGTCGGCCGCCGCGACGGGCGCGAAACCGAACAGGTGCGGCTCCAGGGCGGCGACACCTCGACCGGCGATTCGGGCCACCGGGTCCCGCCCGATCCGGGCCGCGGCGGCACCGGACCCGATGAGGACGGCCGAGGCCCCGTCGTTGAGGGGGGAGGCGTTCCCTGCGGTGATCGTCCCGTCCGCCCGGAAGGACGGCGTGAGACCGGCCAGCTTGACGGCGCTGCTCCCCGGGCGGATCGACTCGTCGCGGGCCAGGTTCACTCCGGGCACCGGCACCACGAGGTCGTCATAGAACCCGGCCGTCCAGGCCTCGTCGGCCAGCTCGTGGGAGCGGGCCGCGAACTCGTCCTGTCGTTCGCGGGAGATCGCGAACCGCTCCTGCAGCTGCTCGTTGGCCTCACCCAGGGAGACGGTCCACTCGGCCGGCATCCGCTCGTTGACCAGCCGCCAGCCCAAGGTGGTCGAGACCGCCGTGACGTTGTCGGCCGGGTAGGCCCGCGACGGCTTGGGCAGCACCCACGGGGCCCGGGTCATCGACTCGACCCCGCCGGCCAGCACGACGTCGGCGTCCCCGGTCTCGATGAGCCGCGAGGCCATCATCACGGCGTCCAGGCTCGAGCCGCAGAGCCGGTTGACCGTGGTCGCCGAGACCGACACCGGCAGCCCCGCCAGGAGGACGGCCATCCGGCCGACGTTGCGGTTGTCCTCGCCGGCGCCGTTGGCGTTGCCCCACACGACGTCACCGAGTCCGACCGGGTCGAAGTTCGGCGCCCGGTCGAGCACCCCGCGGATGGCGACGGCCGCCAGGTCGTCGGGTCGGACGTCGGCCAGCGCACCGCCGAACCTGCCGAACGGCGTACGAACGGCGTCGTAGACGTAGGACGCGGTCATGAGTCCGCTTCCTCAGCCAGCACCTGCTGGGCGATCCGGAACGCCGTGTTGGCGTCCGGGAGGCCGCAGTAGACCGCGGTCTGGAGCAACAGCTCCTTGATCTCCTCCACGCTCAGTCCGTTGGTCCGCGCGGCCCGCAGGTGCATCGCCAACTCGTCGTGGTGGCCGCGCGCGACCAGGGCGGTGAGCGTGATGAGGGAGCGGCTGCGACGGTCGAGGCCGGGCCGGGTCCAGATGCTCCCCCATGCGTACTGCGTGATCAGCTCCTGGAAGTCCCGGGTGAAGTCGGTGGTGCCGGCGCCGTCCTCCGTCCGTTCCTCGGGCATGGGCTCTCCCAACAGGTGGTGGCGCAGCAGCCGGGCGATCAGCACGGGTGCCTCCACGGGCGCCAGGTGGCCGACCCCGGCCAGCTCGACGAGCCGGCCGTCGCGCACGCCGTCGGCGATCTGGCGCAGGGTGTCGGTGGGGGTCACCGGGTCTTCGGACCCCGAGACCGCGAGGACGGGGGCCGTGATCTCGGCGAGCCGGTCGCGGACGTCGAACTCCGCAAGGGCGCCGCAGACCTGCGTGTAGCCGCCGTCGTCGGCGTCGCGCAGGGAGTGCAGCAACGCCGTGACGCGGGCCGGCTCCCGCTCCGCGAACCCCGGGGCGAACCAGCGCTCTGCCGCGCCGGTCACCATCACGGAGGTGCCGGAGACGCTGACCTGGCCCATTCGTCCGGTCCAGCCTGCGGGCTCTCCGATCTTGGCGCCGGTCGCGACCAGGACGGCGGCGCGCACCCGGTCCGGCGCGTCCAGGAGCAGCTGGAGCCCGACCGCCCCGCCGGCGGAGTCGCCGCAGTAGTAGAAGGGGCCCGCGACCTGGTCGCGCTCGGCGAGCAGGTCGTCGACGACGTGCAGGACCCCCGCGGCCAACTCGGCCATAGTGAACGGCTCCTCGGGGACCGCCCGGTTGTGACCATGGCCGGGAAGGTCCCAGGCGACCAGGTCGAAGGCGTCGCCGAGCTCGGCGGCGCAGGCCGACCACAGGGCGGTGGCCGAGGTGCCGAGGGAGGGCCCCAGCACCAGGAGCGGGAGCTCGGCCCGGTTGCGGGCGCCGCTCAGTCGGACGGCGGTGATGGCCGGGACGCCGCCGGGCCTGAGGAGATCCATCATGGTGTCAGTGTCGCCGATGGGCCCCCGGCCGAGACCGGGCGTCAGCGGAAGCGCTTGACGCTGTAGCCGATCGTGGCCAGGGCGATCAGCCCCGAGACGACCTGCGTGACTCCCGTGGCCCAGCCCCCGGCCAGCCACCAGCCGTCGGGGGCCGGCCACCAGTCCGGCGCCGGGGGGCGCCAGATCCACAGGACGCCGACGGCGACGAGGGCCAGCGCAGCCAGGCTCGATCCGGCGATCCGCAGGCGGGTCTCGACGCTGTCCGCGGCGGCTCGTAGGGCTCGCTCCTTGACCGGCTCGAGGCGCCGCTCGGCCCATTCGTACTGCTGGGAGAGCAGCACGAGTCCGGCGAAGATGCCCAGCAGCCCAGGGCCGGGGAGCACGAGGGCCGCGATGCCTGCGATGACGAGGAGCCAGCCGAGCGTCTCGAGCACGAGTCGTCGGACGGCCGCGGCGCCGGGGGTCCTCATGGCAGAACCTTCTCAGACGCACCCAACGGGAGCGGAGAGTTCGGACCCGAAGGAGCCCGACCCGGCGGCTCACCGATCGGGGGAGACAGTGAGATCCGCCGGGCCGGGCGTCCAGGGGACGCCCAGGAGACCTGGGCTCCATTGGTCCCGGCGAACCGAGACTGACTCAATCTTCAGCCCTTGCCCGGGGCCGCGCCTGACACGGACGCACAGTCTTGTCTGGCCCCGGCGCACTAGACGCGATCGCCGCTCAGCGCCCGGGGAGAAGTCCCTCACGGACGGCGACGGACAGCGCCTCGAGCTTCGAGTGCGCGCCGAGCTTGGCGGAGAGGTTGGCCACGTGGTTGCGGACAGTGTGAATGCTGACGGTGAGCCGCTCGGCGATACCGGCGTTCGAGAGTCCCTCGGCGAGCAGGCCGAGCACCTCCCGCTCCCGCTCGGTGAGGTCGTTGTGACCGGCCCGGCCGGCCCGCTGCAGGCGTGGGAGCAGCCGCGCCAGCAGTTCAGGAGAGATCACGGACTCACCCGCGGCCGCCGACCGGACCGCCGAGGTCACGTCGGCGATTCCCCGCGTCTTGGAGACGAACCCGGCCGCGCCGGCCTCGATCGCCGCGACCAGGATGTGGTCGGCAACGCTCGCGGTGAGGATGACCACCTGGACGGTCGGCCGCAGGCTGCGGAGCTCCTCGATCGCGGCCACGCCCTCGCCGTCCGGGAGCCGCTGGTCGAGCAGGATCACGTCGGGCGCCGTGGTGGCGACCAGGGAGCGAGCCCGCTCGAGAGTGCCGGCGACGCCCACGCTGAGCAGGTCGGGCTCGGCGTCGAGGACCTGGGCCAGACTCGCGGCCAGGACCTCGTGGTCATCGACGATCAGGACCCGCACCGGTGGGCGCACGGGATCGGGCGAACTCTCCATCGGCAGGCACCTCGTGACGGTACGGCGGGCCTCGCTACCCGCCTAGCGCCAACGTACTAGACGGCTAGTGCTGCCACGCGCAGACGAGAGATTCCGCACCGATCACGATGGGTCGGGTGCGCAGCCTGGGATCCGACACCGTGACGTTCCGCGTCGTCGTCGCCGACGACGACGTGAGCGTGCGCTCCGCGTTGCAGGAAGTCCTCGACGCCGATGACCGGTTCCACGTGGTCGGCGTCGCTGCCAGCGGGATCGAGCTGGCGAGCGTTGCCGCCGAGACCCGGCCTGACGTGGTCCTGCTCGACGTGCGAATGCCCGATGGTGGCGTGGTGGCAGCGCGCGCGTTGCTGCACCGACTGCGCGCGGATGACGGGGACCGACTCAGCTCGCCGCTACCGACCGTCATCGCCGTGTCGGCCCACACCGGCGTTGCCCTCGTCGTCGCCATGATGCGCGTCGGGGCGACCGGGTTCCTGACCAAGGGCCGCCTGGGCGAGCTGCCCGACCTCGTGGCGCGCTGCGCCGCGGGTGAGGTGGTGCTGGCGGTGCCCAGCGGGGCCGAGGCCCTGCGCCAGCTCCTCCACCCGTCGTACGGTCGCGGGTGAGCGCAGCACTGTCAGACTGAGCGCGTGTACCTCCCACCCGTCAACGCCGTCCACGACCACGCCGAGATCCGCCGCATGGTCGACGGTCTCGGCACCGCCGAGCTGGTGACGGTCGGCCCCGACGGGACGCCAGTGGCCACGCTGCTGCCGATCCTGTGGAGCGACGACGGGACGCGGGTGGTCGCCCACCTGGCCCGCGCCAACCCGCACTGGTCGCTGATCACCCCCGGGTCGCGGGCGCTGCTGATCGTTGCCGGGCCGCAGGCCTACGTCTCCCCGAGCTGGTACGCCGCGAAGCAGGAGCACGGCCGCGTGGTCCCGACCTGGAACTACTCCTCGGTGCACCTCACCGGGACGGCCACCGTCCACGACGACCCCGCGTGGGTGCGGACCGCAGTCACCGATCTCACCGAACGGCACGAAGGGTCCCGGACGTCCCCGTGGGCGGTCAGCGACGCCCCCGAGAAGTACATCGCCGGACAGCTCAAGGCGATCGTCGGCCTCGAGATCCTGGTGGAGCGGGTGGAGGCGAAGGCGAAGCTGAGCCAGAACCGTTCGGCTGCGGACCGGGTCGGGGTGGTCACCGGTCTGCGCGCCGACGCGACCGCGCGGAGCCAGGACGTCGCGGACGCCATGGCCGCCGCCCTGGAATGACCCGGGCCCGAGCCGAGATCACAGCCGGAAGAGCGGCTCCCGGCTCAGCTCGGCGCGGGCCAGCGAAGCCAGGTGGACCTCGTCAGGGCCGTCGAAGATCCGCATCGCGCGGTGCCAGCCGTACATCGCCGACAGCGGGGTGGAGTCCGAGATGCCGGCCGCGCCGTGGACCTGGATGGCGCGGTCGATGACCGCGGTGACCGCCCGGGGCACGGCGACCTTGGCCTCGGCGATGAGGTGGCGGGCCTCCTTGTTGCCCTGGGTGTCGACGGTGAACGCCGCCTGGTGGCACAGGGCCCGGGCCTGGTCGAGCTCGATGCGCGACTCGGCGATCCGCTCGCGGACCACGTCGTTCTCGGCCAGCGGTCGGCCGAAGGCAACCCGCTCCTGGGCGCGGGCGACCATCAGCGCGAGGGCCCGCTCACCGGCACCGAGGGCGCGCATGACGTGGTGGATCCGGCCGGGGCCGAGCCGGGCCTGGGCGGCCGCGAAACCTCCACCCTCCTCACCCAGGACGTTGGCGACCGGCACCCGGACGTCGACGAACGCGACCCGCGAGTGCCCGTGCTGGTCCTGACGCCCGAAGACCGGGTAGGAGCGCTGGATGTCCACGCCCGGGGTGGCGCTCGGGACGAGCACCATCGACTGCTGGCGGTGCCGGGCGGCCGAGGGGTCGGTCTTGCCCATCACGATGAGGAGCTCGCAGCGGGGGTCGGCGGCCCCGCTGGTCCACCACTTGGTGCCGTTGATGACGTACTCGTCGCCGTCTCGGACGATGCTGGTCTCGATGTTGGTGGCGTCGCTGCTCGCCACCGCGGGCTCGGTCATCGCGAAGCCGGAGCGGATCTCACCGGCCAGCAACGGCGCCAGCCACCGCTGCTGCTGGGCGTCGGTGCCGATCAGGTGGAGCAGCTCCATGTTGCCGGTGTCGGGCGCCTGGCAGTTGAGAGCCTCGGGAGCGAGCTCGTTGCTCCAGCCGGTCAGCTCGGCCAGCGGCGCGTACTCCAGCTGGGTGAGCCCCGACTCCGAGGGCAGGAAGAGGTTCCACAGCCCGCGCTCGCGGGCCAGCGCCTTCAGCTCCTCGATGACCGGCGGGACGGAGTGGTCCTCGGGTCCGGCGGCCTCGCGGTACGCGTCGTACGACGCCTCGGCGGGGAAGACGTGCTCGCGCATGAAGTCGAGCAGTGCCGCGTGGTGGGCGAGGGCCTGCTCGGACGGCGACGGCGGCGCGGCGTACATCAGATGTCCGTCACGCGGATGCCGGCGTGCGCCTTGTAGCGCCGGTTGACGCTGATCAGGTTGGCGGTCAGCGCCTCGACCTGGTGGGCGTTGCGCAGCCGGCCACCGAAGATGCCGCGGACGCCGGGGATTGTTCCTGCAAGGTCCTGGATCAGGTCCGTGGCCTCGCGCACCTCCCCGAGCACCAGGACATCGGTGTCGACCGAGGCCACCTCGGGGTCCTCGAGCTTGACCGCGCTGACGTTGTGGAAGGCACCAACCACGGTGCTGTCGGGGAGCAGTGCCGCGGCCTGCTGGGCCGCCGAGCCCTCCTCGACCTGGAGTGCGAAGGCGCCCTGCTTGTCGAAGCCGAGCGGGTTGACGCAGTCCACCACCACCTTGCCGGCGAGGACGTCGGCGAGCTCGCGGAGCAGGTCGCCGTGACCGTCCCAGGGAACGGCGACGACGACGATGTCACCGGCCGCGGCCGCGCCCGCATTGTCCGCACCGGTCACCTCACCGTCGACGTCCGCGGCCAGGGTGGCCGCAGTCTCCTGGGCCCGCTCGGCGCTCCGGCTGCCGATCACGACCGGGATCCCCGCCGCCGCGAAACGCCGGGCCAGCCCCCGGCCCTGGGGTCCGGTGCCGCCGAGGACGGCGACGGTCTTGCCGGTCAGGGACTCGGGCAGGGACGCAAGTGACATCGGTTCTCCTCGGGTCGGGTGCTGTCCGCCACTCTCCCAGTCGTGCGGCCCGACGCCGGAGCGGGGTCGGGTCGTGGACCTCGCACTCAGCTCCCGGTTCCGGCACCGGTCCCGGCCGCCTGGATCGGGCGTACGTCGCCCCCGGCGCTCACCCAGCCGAGGCCCGGCTCGAAGCGGCGGATCACGCGGGCGGGGGCTCCTCCCACGATCGAGTGGTCCTCGACCGTGCCCCGCACCACGGAGCCGGCCGCGACCACGACGTTGCGCCCGATCGTCGTGCCGGGCAGGATGATCGCGCCGTGCCCGATCCATGAGCCGGCACCGATGGTGACGGGCTGGTGGGCGCCGAGCTGGCAGCCGATCGGGGTGTCGAGGTCCTGGTAGCCGTGGCTGGCGTCGGACACGAAGACGTCCTGCCCGCACCACACGTCGTCACCGAGCACGATCGAGGCGTGCGCGGTGAGGCTGGTCCGGGCGCCGATCACACACCGGTCCCCGATGACCAGGCCGCGCTCCGGGAGGTCGGCGTGGGTGGGCGAGTAGCCCACCGAGAGCGTGACCTGACGCCCGATCAGGGTCCGCGACCCGACGTGGATCGAGCGCACCCCCATCAGCGTCGCGGTGGGGAACCCCAGCGAGCTCCCCACTCCGAAGCTGCCGAAGGCGGCCGCAGCGCGGGTGCCGGGGACGATCTCGCCCGCCCGCTGGGCCCAGCGCCAGATCGCGTGGACAGGTCGGTTCATCCATCGTGCGGCTCGGCTCACACGGTGAGGCTAGTGAGCGCGGGTCCCGGCCGGGGCCGAGTTCGACGGCTGGACCGGGCGTACGGTGCCCGGATGAGACACGTGAGGCAGCGATGACGGCCCGGATCGAGGAGCTCGACTGGTGCGAGACCCCCATCGGAGTGATCAGCCTGCGGCGCCGTCACGACCCGGTCGTGGACCTCGACGTCTACGAGGTCAAGATCGACGACGAGTTCCTGATGTCCAGCCTCTTCACGGTCGTCGAGATCGCGCTGGCGCGCCTCGGGCTCGCCCGGGTCACCGGGGACCACCTGTCGGTGCTGGTCGGCGGTCTGGGTCTGGGCTACACCGCGCGGGCCGCGCTGGAGGACCCCCGGGTCGTCGCCCTCACCGTGGTCGAGTTCGTCGCCCCGGTGATCGACTGGCACCGCCGTGACCTGCTGCCCGACACGGTCGGGCTGGCGGCCGATCCCCGTTGCGAGCTGCTCAACGCGGACTTCTTCGCCCTGGTCGCCGGCGAGACCTCCGAGCTCCGCTACGACGCGGTCCTGCTCGACATCGACCACTCCCCACGCAACCTGCTGCACCCCAGCCACGGGCCGTTCTACACCCCGGCCGGACTCCAGCGACTGCGCGTGATGCTGGCCCCGGGCGGCGTCTTCGGCCTGTGGTCGGACGACCCACCCGACGCCGAGTTCGAGGCGGCGCTCGGGCAGGTCTTCGACCAGCACGAGACCCACGTGGTCAGCTTCGCCAACCCGTTGACCGGGGGCGAGTCCGCCAGCACGGTGTACGTCGCCAGCTGAGTCGGTCAGCCCGCGTCGTAGGTCCGGCAGGGCTGGCTGCGCAGGGAGGCACAGGCCGGCGCGGCCCTGGGCACGCGCACGCCCCCCACCAGCGAGAGCACGAGCCGCGACGGGTGCCGGGCATCGGTCGCGATCTCCACCCGCTCACCCTGGGCGATCGTGTCGAAGGCCCACAGCGGGCGGGCGCCACCGGGTGCGTCCACGGTGATCCGGAGCCGCGAGCCGGCCCGGAACGGCTGCGCGAACGGGAAGAGCTCGACGCGGAGCTTGCGGAACTTGCCCGCGGGCAGCGGTACGGCGTCGGACTCGAGGTCGGTGTGCACGGGGTACGTCGGCGTGGACGCCGCGTGGTCGAGGCGGCGGTGGCTCGCCCGGAGCCAGCCGGACTGCACGTAGACCTCGCGGCCGTCGGGCCGGACCTCGCTGAGGGTGACCTCGAGGTCGGTGTCGGGCGCGGCCGAGCGCACCCACAGGTCCACCGATCCCGACCCGATGGCCACTAGGTTCTTCGCCAGCGGCGGGGTGATCCACCCCAGCCCCTTGCCGGCCGGGATCTGACGCCAGTCGTAGGCGACGGCGGCCTTCCAGATGCCGCTGCTCGAGCCGGTGTAGTCCGTCCTCGGCAGTGCCGACGGGTCGGCGAGGTAGTGGCGCGGCCTGGTCTGTCGCGCACGCAGGGTCGAGGGCCGGTCGGCCAGCCCGCCGTGCGGCGTGAGGTACCAGGCGCGGGTCTTCGCCGACGGGATCGGCCAGGCGCTGAACGACTTCTCGAAGCGCGGCAGCGGGGAACCGGCCGGCTGGCCGTCGGCCGCCCCCTCCTCGAAGAGGATCCGGATGGGCTTCGCGGACTCGTAGGTGGCCAGTGCCTGCTCGTAGGTCATGCCGGAGTAGTTGGTGCCCGGGGGCAGGGAGAGCCCCGCGACCCCGGTGATCGCCTTGGCGATCGACGGACCGACGAACGCCTTGGCAAAGCCGGGCACCCGGTGCGCGACGTAGAGGTCCAGGAAGTCGGCGTACCGGCCGAACATGCCGAGGCTCAGCGACTCGGTGTGTGAGCCGTTGGTCATGGTGGCGTAGAGGTGCGGCGAGGAGGTGAAGTTGTCGAGGAACGCCGGGAAGTGCCCACCGGTCTGCTCGTCCTGCCAGGCGCCGGCGAGGTAGACCGGGACATTGATCTTGTCCACGAAGTGGCTCTCGTTGAGCGGCTCGTACCAGCGCTCGTCGTAGAACGGGTTGTCCTCGATCAGCGCGAGCGGGTCCGGGTTCTGCAGCCGCAGGTCCTGGTTGGTCGCGCAGGTGGTGTCGCCGCCGTCGACGCGGCCCTGCTCCCAGCCCTCGCCGTACGCCGAGGCCTGGGCGGCGCGCTCGGCGGCCCAGGAGACCGCGAACCCGGTGTTGAGGATGCCTCCGGGGTAGAGGGTGCCGCGGTAGGTGTCGTCGATGACCGAGAGCGGCGTGATTGCCGAGAGGTGCGGCGGCTGGGTGCGCGCGACGTAGAGCTGCGAGATGCCGGGGTAGGAGATGCCGACCATCCCGACCTTGTGGAACTGCGCCCACGACTGCGCGGCGACCGTCTCGATCGCGTCGTAGCCGTCGAGGCTCTGGATCGGCTCGAAGTTCAGGAACGAGCCGCCTGAGCAGCCGGTGCCGCGCATGTTCACGCCGACGTAGGCGAAGCCCAGGCTCTTGTACAACGTGGCCGAGGTGGTGTTGGCGGGGTTGCTCGGGTCGTAGCCGGAGTACTCCACCACGGTCGGGAAGGGGCCCGGCCCGGCCGGGAGTGCGACGTTCGCCGACAGGGTGGTGCCGTCGCGGGTGGTGATGTAGTTGAACCCCGCCGTCAGGGTCTGGCCGGCGTAGAAGGAGTGGTCGGGGGCCGGGTCGTCGAAGTCGGTGACGGTCACCGGGTCGGACTGGGTGACCGGGTCCCCGGTCGTCCGCACCACGTAGGTGCCCGGATCCAGCTCACGCCACAGGAAGGTGCCGGAAGCGTCGACCGTCCCGGTCCCCACCACGGCGTCGCTCCCGTCGAGCAGCTCGAGCCCGGTCCCCGGGGTGGCGTCGAGGACGTGGAGCTGGTTGACGCTGGGGCGGAGCGTGAAGCTCGCCGGGTCCGCGGCCGTCGCGGCAACCCCGGTCGTCCCGAGCGCTCCCGCGACCAGGGCCAGCAGGGCAACGACGACGAGCACGACTCTTCTTCTGACGACCATGCGCGCGATGCTCTCACCTGGCGGGCCCGCCGGGGCCGTTCTCGACAGACTCGGCCAACCGGTCTGACCGGCCCTGCGGCGTACTGCCCGAAAACGACAAAAGCCGCAGGTCAGCGAGTGACCTGCGGCTTCTTGACGATCGGTGCGCCTGTAGGTGCCTGGGTTCACGACATAGGCGACAACTGATACGCGACACCTGAGTCGCGACATAGGCGACAGTCCTCAGGCATGTCGAAAGCCCGCGTCGCTGTCTTGAAGGTCATCACCAAGGAACTCACCGCCACCGCTGCGGCAGCCCAGTACGGCTACTCGCGCCAGCACCTCCAACGCCTCCTCGCCCGCTACCGAACCGGCGGGCTTGACGCGGTCGACCCACAATCGCGGCGTCCCCGCAGCAGTCCGCAACAGACCTCCGATCAGGTCCGTGACCTGATCATCGAGCTACGGCTGCGACTGACCCGCGAAGGCTTCGACGCTGGCCCGATCACGATCGCCTGGCACCTCGAGCAAGAAGGCCATCACCCGCCCTCGACGTCCACGATCCGACGGATCCTGCACACCTCCAGCCTGATCACTCCTGAACCCAGGAAGCGACCCAGGTCCTCGTATCGGCGCTTCGAAGCCGCCCAGCCCAACGAGTGCTGGCAATCGGACTTCACTCACTGGCGCCTAGCTGACGACACCGATGTCGAGATCCTCAACTGGCTTGATGACCACTCACGATTCCTCCTCGGCTGCACTGCTCACAAGCCCGTTACCGGCGACATCGTCACTAAACAGTTCCTGCTCACCGCAGACGAATATGGGCTACCAGCAAGCACATTGACCGACAACGGCCGCGTCTACACCGCTCGCTTCGGCGGCGGGCGCAACGCCTTCGAGTACCTCCTGGCCCTCCTTGGCATCACCCAGAAGAACGGCCACCCCGGCCACCCCCAAACCCAAGGCAAGATCGAGCGTTTCCACCAAACCCTGAAGGCCTGGCTGAGCCAACAAGCACCCGCCGCGACCCTCACTGAGCTTCAGCGCCAACTCGACCAGTTCCGTGATCTGTACAACGAACAACGACCCCACCGGGCCCGGAACAGGACCACCCCCGGGCAGGCATACCGAGCCCTACCCAAGGCAGCACCCACCGGCCCACGCGCCCCCGGACACTACCGACTGCGCTACGACCGGCTCGACAAACTCGGGAAGATGAGCTTCCGCCGAGCCGGCCGGATGCACCACCTCGGAGTCGGCTTCGCCCACGCCCGAACCCGGGTCCTGGCCATCGCCGACGACACCACCATCACCGTCATCGCACTCGAGACCGGCGAGATCCTCTCGACCCATGACATCGAGCCGGCCAAGACCTACTGGCGCAACACACAAGTAAGCCCGGGCCGATGGCCCGGGCTTACTTCGTGATGTCACTCATGTCGCGACTCAGGTGTCACCTATGTCGCGACTCATCACACG